>CAMWRK010000088.1 GCA_947176655.1 uncultured Prevotellaceae bacterium
TCGCTGTTCACTGCCACCTGCGTGCGACTCTCGTTGGACGGGGCGCCCTTCTGCGCGGTGTCGGGGTTGGTGTCGTAGCGGTACGGGCGTCCCTTCTCCGGGTTGAACTTGATGTACATCGTGGCGTGGAAGCCTTGCTTGTCGGTCACGTTCTCTAATTTCACGGCTTTGCCAGCCACGTAGTCGGCTTTCTGCTGCTCGGTGAAGTCCACGCCGCTCCATTTGCTGATGGGGCGGATGCTGCCGTCGGCGTTCGTCCACGTGTTGCGGCGTTGCTCCTTGTTCGTGCCCCCGGCATTCTCCGTACCCTGCGCCTGTCCTTGTACGGGGTTGTTCTTCGTTTCCTGCGTCCGGGCGGCACGGGGCGACCTGCCGGTTCCCGGCACGAACTCCACGCCGCGCTGCTCCACGTTCACTTGCAGGGTGGTGACGAACTTCCTGCCGTCCTTGCGCTCAATGAGCTTGTCGCGCACGGGCAGCCCGGCACGCAACATGTCCTGCTCCTGCTTGGTGATTTCCGTCTTGCCGATGCGCTCCGGTATGCGCACCTTGTTTGCCGGGACATCCGTGATTTCGTTCGTCTTGCGGTCGATGCTGACGAACGAGGGGATGATCTCGCCCGTTTCCCTGTCCACGAGGTCCACGACCCTGCCGAGGTTGCCCGTTTCGCGCAGGTTCTTCCGGTCATCGTCGGAGAACTTGTGTTCCTTGTACTCGTCGAGCTTCTGCTCCTTGCGGATGAAGTGCGGCACAAGGCTGACGTTGCCCTCGCCGTCCCTCTTGAAGGAGAGGCGGGCGTCCAGCTCGAAAGCCTCTCCGCCGAAATTGGGCGATACCCTCACCAAGTCGGACTTGCCGTAGTTGAGCATCTTGTTAAGGTCGCCCGACTTTTCAAGGTCGTCGCGCTTCACGCCCCATTTCTCCTCCAACTCCTGCCAGTTGATCTTGCTTTCGTCGATGGGTTGGTAGCCCCGGTTGCCCTGCGCCTGCTGCGGGCTTTCCTGATTTTGTTCGTTTTTCTGTTCCATTTCTTCCTGTTTTTTAGGTTCGTCATCTTGTTTCTGTTCCGGTTGTCCCTCTGGTTTCTGCTCTTGGTCGGCGGTCTGTGCCGCCTGCTCTTCCTGCACCTGCTGGTAGTAGGGGAATGTGTCGATTTTGTGCGGTGCAAGAATGTGTTTGTTCTGGTACGGGTGCTGGAGCAGATCTTTCATCACCCCCACCAGAGAATCTACTTGGTCCGCCGCGACACGGTAGAAACCGAAGCGGCTGGGTTCTTTGCATTGCCGGAAGAAGTTCTTGAAGAAGTTGTCCAGCACGTCGCCGTGCCGGTCGAATTGCAGGAAACTCTGCGCGTTCTCCGCTTTTGCGGGGATGCGCTTGGGAGAGCCGTCGGCGTTCAGCCCGGCTACCACGCTGATCTCGCCCGTCTTCTCGTCACGGACTATCAGCACGTCCTTTTCGCTTTTTTTCTTTGCCATTTGAAAAATGTTTTAATGAATTATTTTTGAAAGAAATTATGGATACGAGCCTTGTAGAAGGCTATATCTTCTTTTTTGAAGTCCTTTACGTGTCCGGAAAGGAACGTCAGCACGTCCTCCTCGCTGTAATAGGTCTTTTTGCCGAGTGTCTTGTACGGCAACGCGCCGATGCTGCGGTAGCGTTGCAGGGTACGCTTGCTGATCTGGAGCAGCATACAGAGGTCTTGGTTGTCGAACATCCTGATACGCTCTATCGGATTCGGAACTTTGCCGGACGGCTGCAAGGAGAGCAGCAGTTCGTCCTGTCGGTCGAGCCGTTCCATCAGCTTCTGCATCCAGCTCTCGAAATTGTTTCGGGTAAGCAGTTCCATACGTCACGTCCTCCTTCCTTTTGGTTTGCCGCCGCCCGTGCGCAGCGTATGGTTGTGTTTCAGTTCCGTCGGTGTCGCCGCGTCTTCCATGACGGTGCAGTCCGCAAGCAGGCGGTCGATTTCAGACTGTCGGTAGCGGCACTTGCCGCGCAGCACCACATAGCCGATGCGATGTTCACTGCGCATACGCTGGAGGGTGCGGGTGCTCACGTTCAGCAGGTGTGCCGCCTCACGGGTGGTGAGCAACCTGTCTGCGGATTTTTCCTTTCTTTCGCCGGAAACGGCACGCACGTGTGCCGCTATCTCGGCTATCTGTTCCGTCAATGCGGTGAAGGCGGAACTTTCCATCGTTATTACTTTCATATTCATCTCTTTCTTTTGATTTATGCGGCAAAATTCAGCAATAAACAAAAGGTGCTTTAACAGCTCACTACGTGTCTCACGTAAGATTTTTACGGATTATGGCTCCGTAACCCGGACAGACGGCGCAACAAGCTGCCTTTTAGCGGGAAACGATATGCGTTCATGAGGATGGCGTTACCTTTGCGGCAAACCTGAAATGTTTTGAATATGGAAATTGTATCTATCGAGAAAAAGACCTTCGAGATGATGCTGGCGTCCTTCAACGCCCTCTCTGAGAAGGTTGCCGCCCTGAGGCGCAAGAGCGACGGAGGGCGGCTGGAAAGATGGCTCACGGGCGAGGAAGTCTGCGGGCAGTTGAGAATCAGCCCGCGCACGTTGCAGACGTTACGCGACAAGCGGCTTATCGGCTACTCGCAGATAAACCGCAGGTTCTATTACAAGCCGGAAGAAGTCAAGAGGCTGATTCCGCTTATCGGTACGCTCTATCCCGGCGGCAGGTAATCTTATTATTCACACACTGAATCCAAAGTTATGATGAACGAGAACAACGATGTTTTTACACAGGAGGACGAGCCGCTTGCCTCCGTGGTGCAGAATATACGCAAAGGCTCTAAATGGCTCTCCGCCTTTCTGGAAAGTTACCGCCCGCCGTTGGATGGGGAGCGTTACCTGACGGACAGGGAGGTGGCGGAACTGCTCCGTGTGAGCCGCCGTACCTTGCAGGAGTACCGCAACAACAGGATGCTGCCCTTTATCCTTTTGGGCGGGAAGGTGCTTTACCCCGAATCGGGGTTGCGTGAGCTGTTGGAGGCGAACTACCGCAAGCCGCAGGAATAATGTTCTGATATTCCGGAATAAAATGCGTACCTTTGTGGTTAAAAATGAAATACCATTATGCTTCGAAGTGAATTTGCAAAACTGTTAGAATCCACAATAATTCCTGAAGGAATTGAGCAAGAGGACATAAAATCTCGAATCTATCCAATAAGTGCAGCATTGATGTCAATGATGCCGCAAAAACTGTATAGATATAGGAGTTGTTCAACATTAAACCTTGATGCTTTTGATAAGGATTTGGTTTATGCTGTTACTGCTGATAAGTTTAATGACCCCTATGATACTCTTGTTTATTATAGTTTGGATAATATTCAAGAGCAAATGAGAGCCTGTTGTACAGGAGAATTTCTTGAACAATTCAAACAGATACTTGAAAATAAAGATTTCGAATTTCATCCAAGTGTAATCCAATTTTTCGGAAGAAACAATTTGGCAGATTTAAAAAAACAGGTAATATCGTGTAATGGCATAAATCCATTGACATTAGCTCTTTTTAGTGTTGCAATGGAAAACATATTGAAAGAAATCCTATTAAAAATGGGGGATACATTAAAGGTCGTATCTACAATAGCATGTTTAAGTGAAAGCATAGATTCTGTTATAATGTGGAGTCACTATGCCCAAAATCATGAAGGGTTTGCATTGGAATATGATTTAAGGTTCTTATTAGAACAAGGAGAAATGAATTGTTGTATCTTGCCTGTTATATATGATAATAACCGTTTTGATGCAAATAGCTTTATTCAATGGTATATAGCAAAGAGCTTGGGGCTGGATGTTAAAAATATAGATTCACTATCGCATTTGAAAATGGCTATTCACAAATCCACACAGTGGGAATATGAAAATGAATGGCGTATTATTCATTCAGAGAAACAACCTGCCGCACATTCTCGTGCAACAAGCCTGAAAATTGTTCCTAAAGCAATCTATTATGGAGAGAGAATTTCAAACATCCACAAGAAAATTTTGCATTATATAGCACAAGAAAAAGGAATTGCGGAATATGATATGTACATTGATTGTGGCTCGTTAAAGTATGAGATGTTATATAAGCCATCTCAATTTTGATACCTCATATTCTTTAGCACATAATTTGTATATTCCAAATTGACTATTTTAAAGTTAAAACGGACAGCTTGATAGTTGTCCGTTTTTAATTGATTTTCATCGTCTTTTCAGCAGTAACCGCCTTTTCCGCTATGTACGAATACCATGTAGGCGGTATGCTTGTCTTTTGCAAGTGCCTTGTCCATCAGCCAGCGGCGGAAAAGATGGGCATGGTATGTGCTCAGCCGGAAGGTGACGGGGATGATTATCTCAAGCGAGTAAACATCCGCATACAGACCGTTTTCAAGTTGGATGTAGCGGCATGCCTCGTAGTCGTTCAGCACGTCCGTTTTGAGGATGGCTTTGATGGCGGCGTTCACTGCTGGGACACCCGCGTGGAACAGTCCGGCGATTTCTCCGGCGGTCATCCATACATCGTTACCGGTTACGCTGACCGCCTTGTCCTCAATGATGATTATGTCACGTTTCATGGCTTCTCTGTTTTAGATGGTACGACCTGCAAATTCTTCGATTTGGTTCAATCTCGCGGCAAGGTTCTCCATGTCTTGATTGAGCTTCTCTTTGGTTATTTTCGCGTATATCTGCGTTGTCTTTATGCTCTTGTGTCCCAGCATGGAACTGACCGTTTCGATGGGTACGCCGTTGGAGAGGAACACCGTCGTGGCTGCCGTGTGGCGGCTTTGATGCCATGTAATATGCTTGGTGATACCGCAACGCTTGGCGACGGCACGGATTCCGGCAAGGCACGTGTTATAGTGGGGTACGGGAAATATCCTGCCGTCCCCGCACAGCCCACGGTATTTGTCGATGATGCGCTTCGCTATGTCGAGCATACGGATGTTAGACACCACCCCCGTCTTCTGGCGGTTGATGTTTATCCACTCGTGTTCATCAAAGTAGGTGCGGATATTCTCTTCCGTCAGGTTGCGCATATCGGCGAACGACAAGCCCGTGAAGGCGCAGAACAGGTATAAATCACGATACAGTTCTTGCTTCGCATTCTTCAGTTTACCTTCCATCAGCAGGCGGATTTCATCTTTCGTCAGAAAGCTGCGGGTCGTTTCCTCCTTCTTGATTTCATACTCACGGAACGGGTCGCGCGTGAGCCACTCATTGTTGATGGCGATGAACACCATCGTCCTGAGTGGGCAGACATACAGCCACACGGTGTTGGTGCAGCAGTGTTTGTCCGTGCGTAGGAACATTTCAAAGTCGGAGATGAAAGCGGGTGTAAGCTCCTTCAGGGCTATGTCCTTCACGTGGTAGCGGATGGTGAGGAACTCTTGCAGGTGCTTGTAAACGGTTTTGTACTTCAAGAGCGTGCCTTTTGCTTTCATGCCTACCTCCACCTGCTTGGCATAGTCCTCGTTATGCTGTTGGAATACCTGCATCAGTGTGTTGTAGCGGTGTTCCAGTCCGAGAAAGGCGTTTTTTACTTTTTCTGCCGTGACAAAGTTGTCACGCTCCATTATTTCCTGATAGTGCCTGTTGATGCGCACGCGCATCTTGTCGAGCATACGGTTCGTTTCGAGTGCCGCCGTGCTTCTGCCCGTGACACGTCCGCCTTTGGTGTCCCACAGCTTGGGATCGACGGTCAGTTTGCAGCTGAACTGCGTCTGGCTGCCGTCCACCGTGATGCGTCCCATGACGGGTACTGTCCCGTCCTTTTTCACTACCTGACGCTTTAGGTAGTAGATTACTGAAAATGTACTCTTCATCGTCCTTAATTTTTTTAGGTTCAAAATTAGTCGGTGAAGAATCCTTCGTCGGTACGCAAAACACGGAGGAACGACGCAATCTTTTTCCGTAACCGGATTTGTCGCGTAAGTTGTTAGTAACTCACTATATCACAATGCCTTGTTTCGCCATTCGTGCCAATTTCGTCACCGATATGGTGTGGTTACGAACAAGTAACGTAGCGATGTCTTGACTTGGCTTCGGCAAGGATTGTGGTGGCGTTGGAGATAATCGGCAGCTTAAATGAAACCTCTGTAAATCAATTCTATTACTTCATTCTTCCGTATTCCACTTTTTTGTAGTAACTTTGTAGCGAAAGATACATATAAAGCAAACCATTTTAAATACAAATTGCACAATGAAACCTACACTATTCCTTTTGGCCGCGGGCATGGGCAGCCGCTACGGCGGTCTGAAACAGTTGGACACACTCGGTCCGCAGGGGCAAAGCATCATGGACTACAGCATTTACGATGCCATCCAAGCCGGCTTCGGCAAAATCGTATGGGTCATACGACGCGATTTCGAGGAGCAGTTCCGCACACAGATTCTTGCCAAGTACGAAGGTCACATTCCATGTGAGCTCTGCTTCCAGTCGCTGGATGCGCTGCCCGAAGGATTCAGCGTTCCCGAAGGCCGCGAAAAGCCATGGGGCACAAACCACGCCGTAATGATGGGCAAGGACATCATACACGAACCCTTCGCCGTCCTCAACTGCGATGACTTCTACGACCGCGACGCCTTCCAGGTAATGGCCAAGTTCCTGACAGCACTGCCCGAAGGCAGCAAGGGCAAATACGCCATGGTAGGCTTCCGCGTGGACAACACCCTGTCGGACAGCGGTACCGTAAGCCGGGGCATCTGCCAGATGGATCCGGAGACACACATGCTGACCGATGTCGTGGAGCGCACCAAGATAGAGCGTCATAACGGTGTCGTCGAATATCTGGACGAGGACGGCAACTGGAATGCAATACCAGACACCGCTCCCACCAGCATGAACTTCTGGGGCTTCACACCCGACTACTTCCAGTATAGCGAGGAGTTCTTCAAGGTGTTCCTCTCCGATCCCAAAAACCAGACCAACCTGAAGAGCGAGTTCTTCATTCCCCTGATGGTGGACACACTCATAAAGGAAGGCAAGGCCACATGCGAGGTCCTCGACACCACATCCAAGTGGTTCGGCGTAACATACCCCGAGGATCGTCCCGACACTGTCGCAAAACTGGCCGCCCTGCACGAAGCCGGCCAGTACCCAGACAAAATGTTCTGATTCAGTTCCGTCACCCCGGCAACGGACTATGGCGACGGCAATCAATTATAAACAGAACAACGGCGGTGTGTCAGAGTCCAATGGCACACCGCCGTTTGCTGCCCGAGACCTGACACTTTATCCCTGTCCGCAAAACAAAGTTGACACGCACATCCAACAATATGCTTCGCCACATCTGTCCGTTTCTCATTTTAATACTGCTCTGCGGTGTCACCTCCGATGCCACGGCACAGAAACATGGCGGCACACGGCTGTACTCTCTGATACGCTCGGCAGACAGCCTGCTTGCCCGCAGGTATTTCGGAGCCAACATTGACACACTCTATCTGTCACGCCCCACAACAAGGTGGACACTCAAAGGCCGTGTCAACATCTCAGGATCCGCCATATATCTGGACGGCACAAGAAAAGGCACCACGTACAATGCCATCCTCTTCTCCGACTTCAAGACAACGCTGAACGCCTCAGTAAGCTATCTGGGACTGTCGGTAGGCATATCCATAAACCCTGCATCGTGGGCAGGAAAATACAAGGACTATGAGTTCAATCTCAATTCCTACAGCAACCGCTGGGGCGTGGATCTTGTCTACCACAACCAGCAAAGTGCCGGCGGATGGTTGCAATTCAACGGACAGGACAAAGTAGACATAGAAGAGGGTTCGCTTCTGAGCAAGACTGTGAACGTCAACGCCTACCTGGCCTTCAACTACAGGCGTTTCTCCTTTCCTGCCGCTTTCTCCCAGTCATACATACAGAAGCGCAGTGCCGGCTCCTGGCTGCTGGGACTATCACTTATGGGACAATGGCTGCAACCTGGCACCACCAACAACAGTACAATTCCCATGAGCGAACTCAAAAGCATAAACATCGCCATCGGTCCTGGCTACGGCTACAATCTGGTAATGCACCACAACTGGCTGCTGCACCTCTCTGCCATTCCCTCCATAGTGATATGGAGCAATACCAAAACATGGAACGGGCGTGAATGGCACAAGATTTCAAGCCACGTCCCCGATGTCATATTCACCGGTCGCGCCGCCATCGTACGCAACTTCCACCGCAATTTCATGGGACTTTCCCTCGTTGCCAACATCAGTTCTACCGGCGAATCCAGCCTCCTGCAGATATACACCACAAAATGGCGTGTTCGCGCCTTCTACGGCTGGCGTCTGTAAGCCTCCTATCC
>CAMWRK010000089.1 GCA_947176655.1 uncultured Prevotellaceae bacterium
ACATAGGATATGACCGTGAGGTAGTCGTGCCGGACTCTTTGCAACCTCAGCCTCCAGGCGACAGCGAACTGCTCGCTGCATTGGCGGATTCGGTGCGGACGTATCTGTCGACAGACAGTGTGGCACGGCAGATGGCAGTAGATTCTTTGCGTGACAAATGGAAAAATGAGCTTGTTCCCCCCATGGAATTTGTTCCGGTGGCCAGTATAATACACACGTTACAGGTACGACGTATGGATCACACGTTCTATGATCAGGGTAACAATGCGGCTTTCTATACCAACAAATACTGGGGAGATAGAGGTAACATCAAGGACAGGACAGACGCCCTGAGCGTGCGCAATACAATCGGACTGGCTTTGAACGAGGGATTCAGGAAATGGGTGAAGATGGGACTTACATTCTTTGCGACACATGAATACCGCCGATATGGACAACCATTGCATCTGCCTGATACTGTCATGCGTGACAATGACAGCGAGAACGACATACTCGTAGGAGCGGAGTTAACAAAGAGCAACGGACGTGTACTGCACTATAACGTTAACGGTGATTTCTGCCTCATAGGAACAAATGTAGGCGATTTCAATGTCCTGGCCACAGGAGACCTGAATGTCCCCATCGGTAAACGTGATTCGGCCTCTCTGATATTACGCGCCGATATAAGGAACAGGAAACCGACATATCTGTTAAGGAACTACCGTAACGCCTATATACATTGGGACAACAACGACCTGTCGCACCAGTTCAGCACAGGCGTACAGGCAGAGCTGAATTACAGCCGTACGCGTACACGTCTGCGTTTCGGATGGGAGAATCTGACAAACTACACATATCTGACCATGCGCAATACGCTGAAGGACGGGGCGCAGCCGGAAAGCTTCGTTCCTGATGACTATACGCACGACATGGCAGTGTGCCAGACAGATGCGAGCGTTCAGGTGTTTACGGCATCCATATCCCAGGATCTGATATGGAAAGTCTTCGGGTGGGAGAATGAGATAACATTCCAGCACAGCACTAACACCGATGCCTTGCCATTGCCGGCGGTGAACATATACTCGAATATGTATCTGCACTTCCGTATTGCGAAGGTTCTGCGTGTGCAGCTTGGCGGTGACGTGCGCTTCTTTACAACATATTATGCTCCTGATTATTTTGGTGCGGCAGGAATGTTCGCTGTTCAGGATATCAATCACAAAAGAATATCAATAGGCAAATATCCAATCGTCAACGTATATGCCAACCTGCATCTCAAACATTGCCGTATCTATGTCAACGCAGCACACGTCAATGCCGGTTCCGGCAATATGTTCCTTGTGCCGCACATGCCGCTGAATCCTCTGACGATTAATTTTGGCCTATCATGGAATTTCTTCAATTAAAGATGATATGAAGCAGATATATTGGGGCTTTATAGGTTGCGGTGAAGTGACAGAACACAAGAGCGGGCCGGCATTCGGCCTGATAGAAGGCAGTTGTGTGGTTGCCGTAATGTCCAGAAACAGCGAGAAAGCAGCTTCTTATGCACAGCGTCACTGTATACCGCGCTGGTACAGCGATGCGCAGTCGCTGATCAATGATCCGCAGGTCAATGCTGTCTATATCGCCACTCCCCCATCCTCGCATGCCACGTATGCCATCATGGCAATGAAAGCCGGCAAACCGGTATATGTCGAAAAGCCCCTGGCGGCATCGTATCTGGACTGTCAGCGTGTCATGCGCATAAGCAGCGAGACCGGAGTACCGTGTTTTGTTGCATACTACCGACGATATCTGCCATATTTCAATAAGGTCCGTGAATTGCTGGACGGCGGAGCGATAGGCAAAGCGATAAACGTGCAGATACGATTCTCCGTACCTCCGCGCGATCTTGATTATAACAGCAAGAATCTGCCGTGGCGTGTGCAACGGGATATTGCCGGTGGCGGATATTTCTACGATCTGGCACCTCATCAGTTGGATCTGTTGCAGGAATTTTTCGGGCCAATAGTGCATGTGAGAGGGTTTCATGCCAATAGGGGTGGGCTCTATCAGACCGAAGACACGGTTTCAGCCGCCTTTTCTTTTCAAGATGGCATGCCAGGCAGCGGTAGCTGGTGTTTTGTCGGTCATGAGAGTGCACGCACGGATCAGATAGAACTTATCGGAGAAAAAGGGCGTATCTGTTTTTCTGTATTTACGTATAGTCCCATTGTGCTGCAGACCAGCCGTGGCAAAGAGGAGATTGTGGTGTCTAATCCTCCGCATGTACAATTACCGTTGATAGAGCAGGTGGTCGAGCATTTGCAAGGCAATGGAACATGCACTGCAGACTGTGTATCTGCCACTACTGTCAACTGGGTCATGGATCGCATACTCGGCAAATTATGACCATACGGCACGTATTCCTATGTACTTGTAACAGAAGTTGACAGAATGAATGTTGCAGAAATACCAAATCTTTGATTTACCTTCTATAAAAAATAATGAAGTCCTTGGAGTTAGACGGACATTTTCATATCTTTGTGCAGATAACAGCTATTAATCAATCATATATTAATACACAATGGATCAGGAATTGATTTTACGTTGTCAAACCGAGGCCATGAAGTGGCTTGACAGTGACAGGTACGATGCGGAAACCAAGGCAGAGGTAAAAGCTCTTTTGGAGAATGAGGACAAGACTCCGCTGGTAGACGCTTTTTATCAGAATCTTGAATTCGGCACCGGGGGTCTGCGCGGCATTATGGGCGTAGGTACCAACCGCATGAACAAGTACATCGTGGGTATGGCCACTCAGGGGTTCGCCAACTATATCAACAAGGCTTTCCCCTCCGGCGGACAGAGCGTTGTAGTAGGTCATGACTGCCGTAACAATGGCAGGATGTTTGCTGAAAGCGTTGCCGCTATTTTCAGTGCCAACGGCATCAAGGTTTATTTGTTCGAGAGCCTCAGACCGACACCGGAAATAAGTTTCGCCATCCGCCAGCTCGGTGCTGTTGCCGGTGTCAATGTCACAGCATCACACAATCCCAAAGAGTATAACGGATACAAGGCATATTGGGCAGACGGCGCACAAGTGCTTGCACCTCATGACAAAGGCATCATTGACGAGGTAAACAAAGTTAGCATTGAGGACGTGAAGTTTGAGTCTAACCCCGACCTTATTCAGATTATCGGCGGTGAAATGGACTACGACTATATGATGGCTGTCAAGGAGGCCATGATTGACCAGGAGGTTATCCTGCGTCAGAAAGACCTGAACATCGTGTATAGCGCCATGCACGGCACAGGGCGCGTTATTGTGCCTCTGTGTCTGCGCTCATGGGGATTCCAGAACATCAATGTAGTACCTGAGCAGATGGTCGTTGACGGCAACTTCCCCACCGTTGTCAGCCCAAACCCTGAGAATGCCGAGGCTATGACTCTTGGCATGAAGCTTGGTACAAAGCTTCATGCTGACCTCGTTGTCGCAACAGACCCCGATGCCGACCGCCTGGCCATAGTATGCCGCAATCCTCAGGGTGAGTGGCAAATTATCAATGGCAACCAGACTGCCATGATGTTTGTGTACTACATCATCAAGAACAAGATTGCCCTCGGGCAGCTCAAGGACACAGATTTCCTTGTCAAGACGATAGTTACCACAGAGGTAATTGCGGAGATGGCCCAAAAGAACAATGTGGAACTGCGCGACTGCTACACCGGCTTCAAATGGATAGCACGCGAGATAGCCATATCCGAAGGCAAGCAGAAGTATATCGGTGGCGGCGAGGAGAGTTTCGGTTTCCTGCCTTATGACAAAGTTCGCGACAAGGACGCTCCTGCCAGCATCTGTCTTATTTGCGAAATTGCAGCATGGGCCAAGGATCAGGGCAAGACTCTCTATGACCTGCTGATGGATATATACAAGGAATACGGTTTCAGCTACGAACACACTATAAACGTGGTGAAGCCAGGCAAGTCCGGTGCAGACGAAATCAAGCAGATGATGGCGGATTTCCGTGGGGATAAAGCCCCTCAGACCATTGCCGGCAGTCCGGTTGTTCTGACCAAAGATTATCTGACACTGACATCGTGCAACGGTGAAGGCAACAAGGAAAAACTGAATTTCCCGGCTACAAGCGATGTGTTGCAGTGGTTCTGTGAAGACGGAACCAAGATAAGCGTGCGCCCTTCCGGAACCGAACCAAAGATCAAGTTCTATTGCGAAATTAAGGACACCATGTCATGTGCCTGCGAATACACGGACCTGGTAGAGAAAGCAAAGACAAAGGTGGAAGAAATAAAGAAGTCTCTTGGACTTTGAATTACATTAACTTCATCATAAATAATAAGCCACGCCGTATTGGTGTGGCTTTTTGGTGGGACAACGGCAACCGAGTTGCCTCTATTCATGTAATTCCTCTATATATAATACACACTATTTCCTGGTAGGCTTGGTAAAGTGCTCTTTTTACTGTATCTTTGTCAAAATTTTATAAAATACAACAATAAAAGACAAATATGAGTTACGGATTATTGAAAGGTAAAAGAGGAGTTATATTCGGTGCACTGAACGAACAGTCCATAGCATGGAAAGTTGCAGTAAAAGCTGTAGAGGAAGGTGCTACCATCACTCTGTCGAATACAGCCATAGCCATACGTATGGGGCAGATAAGCGATCTTGCAAAAGAACTCGGATGCGAGGTCATACCAGCTGATGCTACAAGTTACGAGGATTTGCAGGAGGTATTCCGCCGCTCTCAGGAAATACTTGGCGGAAAGATAGATTTCGTCCTCCACTCTATCGGCATGTCCCCCAATGTGCGCAAGGGGCGGACATACGATGATCTGGACTACGGCATGCTTAGCAAAACATTGGACATCAGCGCTGTATCGTTTCACAAGATGATACAGGCAGCCAAGAAGGAAGATGCCATTGCTGAATATGGGTCTATAATTGCACTTACGTATATGGCAGCACAGCGCACTATGTTCGGATATAACGACATGGCCGATGCCAAGGCACTTCTGGAATCCATTGCACGTAGTTTCGGATACATCTATGGTCGCGAGAAGAACGTCCGCATAAACACCATATCCCAGTCTCCCACCATGACAACCGCAGGAAGCGGTGTCAAGGGGATGGACCGCTTGTTCGACTTCGCCAGCCGTATGTCTCCGCTTGGAAACGCCAGTGCCGACGAATGCGCCGACTACTGTATTGTAATGTTCTCCGACCTGACACGCAAGGTAACCATGCAGAATCTTTTCCACGATGGTGGCTTCTCCAGTATGGGCATGAGTCTTCGTGCCATGGCCACCTACGAAAAAGGATTGGGCGAGTACATGGACGAGAATGGCAAGATTATCTACGGATAACAACTGATTATTCTGACTTGCGACATATCTAACAACGATAGTCGCAAGCATTTTTGTTTCATAACATTACGAGTCAACATCTAAAGCGTAATTGCATGTGTGCTATGGAGAGAGCAAGTTCTGACACAGCCTTGCCACGCAAGACGGAAGACAACGGAGGCATCATGCTCATGTTGCTTATCTTTATCCTTGCCGGAGCGTTCTCAGCCATAGCCAAGGAAATGGGCTGTGTGGACAGTGTGGTAAACCTTACACTTTCCATTCTTCCGGGCAACTTTATCCTCGTCGGGTTGTTCGTGGCCGCCTGCATAGTTTCCCTAAGCATTGGAACAAGTTGCGGTACAATAGCAGCACTGACCCCCATTGCCGCAGGAATAGCATCGACAACGGCAATCAGTGTTCCGATGGCAACGGCTGTAGTGGTTGGCGGCAGTCTCTTCGGAGACAATCTGTCGTTCATATCCGACACCACCATCATGGCCACCAAGACACAGGGATGCCGAATGTCGGACAAATTTCGTGCCAATATCGGCATAGCTTTCCCAGCCGCCGTCATTGCCATTGCCGCATATTTGTTTTTAGGCCGAGGAATACAGTCTGATACGGCGGCTGGTACGATAGAGTTGTGGCACATACTGCCGTATATGGCAATATTCGTATTGGCATTGACCGGTATGAACGTCATACAGGTTCTGATAATCGGCATATTGGCGGCTTCGTTCTTGGGATTGTACACCGGTGCGGCTGATGTACACGTCTTGTGGGTATCGGCACAGGAAGGCATACAGGGAATGCATGACCTGATTATCGTCACCATCATTGCTGCTGTAATTATTGATCGGTTACGTAAGCGTGGAGTCATAGACTGGCTCATAATGCACATGGGGCGCATCATTTCATCTCGCCGTGGTGCCGAACTCAGCATTGCCGGAACTGTCGTTGCTGTAGATATTCTGACTGCCAACAATACTATAGCCATTCTGGCTGTTGGACCTGTTGCCCGTAGCATATCATATCGTTACGGTATTGAGCCGAGACGCTCTGCTTCTATCCTGGATACAATGTCATGCTTTGCACAGGGTATCATACCGTGGGGAGCACAACTGCTCATTGCCGCAGGTCTTGCATCGGTCAGTCCTTTGGACATTATTCCATATCTATATTATCCTTATATTCTTGGTACGATAACAATAATCAACATAATCCTGTACAAGAAGTAATCTAATACATAACTCTGTCTAACAAATACTTAAGCAACATGAAACAGAACATCAAAAACAAGCTGTCGCTTGTACTTTGTCTGCTCTCAGCAATGTCTATTGCAACATCATGCAAGTGGGTCAAACAAAATGCCGCAGGCTTCGGAGCAAATAATTCAAAGACGCTTGAGATTACAGAGGCCAACCTCGACTCTATCCGGCTGACAAGCAATTCGGACAGCCTCCTTTACATGGAGTACGATTATCACTTCCTGAAATCCGGTGGTATTGTAGCCGACAGCATAAATGCAGGCATTGTCAGATGTCTTGTCAACGGAACTCATGACACAGACGTTGCCGAGGCCTTGCGACAGGCTATGAATAAGGAGGAATCCGCGATGTTGTCCGAGATACAGGAATTTTACCGTCCCGACGATGAGACATTCGGAACCATAAAGTATGAAATCATACAGAACGGACGTTTTGAATCTGACGCTGCCGACACCATCATAGCGTATACCGGTACATCATACCGTTACACCGGTGGTGCTCATGGTTCGTACCAGACGAACACAATCAATTTTTCAGGACGAACAGGACGCTTGGTGCGTATAGACGACATTCTGGATACTGCTCACGAGAACGAAATTCTCAAACTTATGTTGTCAAAACTCCTGAGCGACAACGACTGTGCCACACGCGAGGAACTCATGGAAAAGACCGGTATTCTTGCCTTGGGCGAACTGTACCTTACCGAAAATTTCCGTCTTGGCAAGGACAGTATCACATTCTGCTTCGGACAGTACGAGATAGCCCCGTATTCCAGCGGCATCACATATATCGGCATAAGCTACGATTCCCTGAGCCCATATCTCAGAATCAAGTAACTACATGATATACCTGCTATAACCATGGAACTGATAGATAAATATTTTCCGAAAATCAGTACAGAACAGCGCGAACGTTTTGCCGCCCTGGATGCTCTTTATCGGGACTGGAACTCCAAAATCAACGTCATTTCGCGTAAAGACATAGACAATCTCTACGAACACCATGTCCTGCATTCACTCGGAATTGCGGAACTCCTCAGTTTCAAACCCGGCACACGCGTCATGGATATAGGAACCGGAGGCGGTTTCCCCGGCATACCCTTGGCCATCATGTTCCCGGAGGTACGTTTCCATCTTGTGGATAGTATCGGTAAAAAGATACGTGTCTGCAATGAAGTCAGCACGGCATTGGGACTGACCAACGTTACTACCGAATGGACACGCGCCGAAAACCAGAAGGAAAAATTCGATTTTGTCGTTTCAAGAGCCGTAATGCCGTTGACAGATCTTGTCAAACTGGTACGCAAGAATATCGCGCAAAAGTCGCACAACGCCATGCCCAACGGACTTATCTGTCTGAAAGGCGGTGAACTGGAACACGAGGTGTTGCCAATGAAGTCACACACTCTTGTAACAAAGTTGAGCAGCTATTTCGAGGAAGAATTCTTTGCGACAAAAAAGGTTGTCTATGTTTCACTGTAAATGTTTTACCGTCAATCCAGTTGGGGAGAACTGCTACATCCTGTGGGACGACATCAGCCACGATGGAGCTGTGATAGAGTGCGGTGCGTGGACAGAGAGCGAAAAACTGGCTCTTATCCACATCTGACGCTGCCGACGATCTTACGCGTGTAGATGTCGGTGGGCGCCGTATCATTAAAAAAAATGGGGGGGGGGGGGGGGGGGGGGGGGGGGGGGGGG
>CAMWRK010000090.1 GCA_947176655.1 uncultured Prevotellaceae bacterium
TTTTTTTCAAGCAGAAGACGGCATAAGCGAGCCGCCTCGGTCTCGTGGGCTCGGAGATGTGGATACGAGACAGCTGCTGCCCCTGCTCGTCAGCTGTGTCACTGCGGCTGCCGTGACATTCTCCTTGTCCGGCATGGGATCGGTATTCGAATTTCACCTGAACAACTCTTTCACTGTGGCACGCATTCCAGCCTACCTGACGCTGGGCATCGTGTGCGGACTGGTGGCACTCTATTTCACCAGGACCATGAACTGGCTTGAAGGCATATTCCGCCGCATAAAGGTGCCGTACAGGAAGTTCCTGCTGGGCGGAGCAATGTTGAGTGTGCTCATTTTCCTTTTCCCCTCGCTCTATGGCGAAGGATACAGCCTCATAGACCTTCTTCTCAACGGCAAGGAGATGGATGACTGGCAGGAAGCCATGAACGGTTCTTACTTTGCCGGTCACACACACCTGCTGCTCATCTATCTGATATCCGTCATCCTCATGAAAGTTTTCGCCTCCACGGCGACCAACGGCGGCGGCGGGTGCGGCGGCATCTTCGCCCCTTCGCTCTTTCTGGGATGTGTCTCCGGTTTCGTTTTTGCACGGATATGGAACATGTATGCCCCATTTGGCATGCATGTGCCCGAATGCAACTTTGCCATGCTGGGCATGTGCGGGCTGATGAGCGGTGTCATGCACGCGCCGCTTACCGGCATATTCCTTATTGCCGAACTGACAGGAGGCTATGGCATGTTCGTGCCCTTGATGATGGTGGCCGTAGTAGCATACCTCACCATCAAACTGTTCGAACCGCACAGCATCTACGCCATGCGGCTGGCACAGCGCGGAGAACTCCTCACCCATCACACAGACCGTTCCGTGCTGACACTGATGAGCATGGATTCCGTAATAGAGAAGGACGACAAGGTTCTATATCCAGACCAGACACTGGGCGATGTTGCCAGCCTTGTCGCTACAAGCAAAGGCTATGTATTTCCTGTGGTCAACCGCCAGCTACAACTCATAGGCATACTGCGCATGGACGACATACGGCACCTCGTATTCCGCCCTGAGCTGTTCCGCCGATTCCATGTTTCTCAGCTCATGGCCGAGGCACCTGCCATACTGGGTGTCAACGACAGCATGGACTCCGTGATACGAACCTTTGACCGTACCCGCTCATGGAACCTTCCCGTCGTGGACACCGACGGCATTTTCGTAGGCTTCATACGCAAAAGCACCATACTATCCGTTTACCGCCGGATACTTTCCGATTACTCCCAGGACTGATACATTCCGGCTCTGTGTCCGGACTATCCTTCACACCGGTTGCATTCATCAAATATGTTTCTGCCAGTCCGGTGCATCAATATTGTTTCGGCGGCAATCGCTTTTGAGGTAGCTGCCCAGGAAATATGCCATGCGGACGGCAGGCAAAAAGAATGGCTCCCCGATACAATAAGCGGAGAGCCGTTCGCGTTCTTTATTATGTGGCAGGAGCAGAAACGTACAATCCGCCCTGCAAAGCAAACAAACAAGAAAAATACGGCCTATGCTTCCATTCCTACCCCGTCCCACTCTTTTACCCAAGCAGGAAGTTCTGGAACGTCTTCACCGTTTCGCACGGGAATACCGTCCGCGATAAACTATACCGCCAGTTCCAAAGCATTTTCCTCCACCATTCTACGCAAGTTCAGCGTAGCATAGCGCATACGCCCCAAAGCCGTATTTATGCTAACGTCCGTTACTTGGGCTATCTCCTTGAAGGATAGTCCCTCGTAAAATCTCAGATGCACAATCTCCTGTTGCACGCGAGGGAGTTTGCCAATCATTTTGGCCAAAGTCTCGGCATCGGCCATGCGCAACATCTCTTCCTCGCAACATTCCTGCGCCAGACCTGCGTTGTTGTAGAGAACATCCATACGCGCATCCATTTCCACCTGAGGCATAGTCCTGTTGCTTCGCGCGGCATCTACCACCAGATTATGTGCAATGCGCATCAGCCAGGCCGAGAACTTGCCTGTTGTTCTATACTGGTGTCCACGAATGCACACTATGGCTTTCATGAAAGTCTCCTGAAACACATCGTTGGCCTTATCAGCATCCTGGGTCAAACGCATGATATAAGCAAAAAGATGTTCCTGATTACGAGCCAACAACACATCGAAAGCCCTATCCACTCCGTGCTCATACATTCCAACCAACTCGTGGTCGGACTTCGCACTGAAATCGCTCATACTTCTCTGTTTTTTATTTTGTTTTCGGAGTAGAGTCTTCTTATAGGCTTTCCTGTTTTAACGTTACTGAAACAATGCCGGCATAATGGACACCGGCACGTATACTGGTGCAAAGTACGTATTTTTTCCTGAGATAAGCAAAGTTACACCTCAAAAAATATCGACATCGCACAAAATTACTTGCTCCTTTGCCTAAAAAAGCGTAACTTTACACCAAAAATACAATATATCGAAAATACAATATGGCAATTACCTTCTTCAAAACACCGCAGCACAGTATCATTGCTACGGAAAGTTCCAAAGCGTTAACCTCCGCAGAGACGGAAAAACTCTGCTGGCTTTTCGGTGAAGCCGAAGCATTGGACACAGACCACATAGAGGGCTGTTTCGTAGGTCCGCGCCGCGAGATGATAACCCCATGGAGCACGAATGCGGTGGAGATAACCCAGAACATGGCCATACAGGGCATTGCGAGAATAGAGGAATACTTTCAGGTAGAGAACGAGCAGGCCGAGTTCGACCCCATGCTGCAACGCATGTACAAGAACGGCCTTGACCAGACACTTTTTCACGTAAACATAGAGCCCCAACCCATTGTAGAGATAACGGATCTGGAATCCTACAATGAACTGGAAGGCCTGGCACTCAGTGCAGAGGAAATAGACTATCTGCACAAGGTTGAAGGCCAGCTGGGACGCCCGCTTACAGACTCGGAAGTGTTCGGTTTCGCCCAAATCAACAGCGAGCACTGCCGCCACAAGATTTTCGGCGGCACCTTTGTCATAGACGGAAAAGAGATGGAGAGCAGCCTCTTCCAGATGATCAAGAAGACCACACAGGAAAACCCCAACCGCATACTCTCTGCCTACAAGGACAACGTGGCGTTCAGCCGTGGCCCCGTAGTGGAACTGTTCTCACCCGCCGACCATTCACAGCCAGACTACTATAGGGTCAAGGAGGTAGAGAGCGTCATCTCTCTGAAAGCCGAGACACACAATTTCCCCACCACCGTGGAGCCTTTCAACGGAGCATCCACCGGTAGCGGCGGCGAAATACGCGACCGCATGGGCGGCGGCGTAGGCTCCATGCCGATAGCAGGTACGGCTGTGTACATGACCTCCTATCCTCGTCTGCAGGGCGACGCACTGAGCGAAGCGCACAACGGCGGCGACAAGGAGTGGGAAAAGATACTGCCTGTACGCCAGTGGCTATACCAGACACCGGAACAGATACTGATAAAGGCCTCCAACGGTGCCAGTGACTTTGGGAACAAGTTCGGCCAGCCGCTGATCTGCGGCTCCGTACTCACGTTCGAACATCAGGAACAGGACAGCGCAGAGAGATATGCCTATGACAAGGTGATAATGCTGGCGGGCGGCGTAGGATACGGCACCAGGCGCGACTGCCTGAAAGGAGAGCCGCAACCGGGAAACAAGGTTGTCGTCATGGGCGGCGAAAATTACCGCATCGGTCTCGGAGGAGGCAGCGTAAGTTCCGTTGAGACGGGCAGATACAGCAGTGGTATAGAACTGAACGCCGTGCAGCGTGCCAACCCCGAGATGCAGAAACGTACATACAATGTGGTACGCGCCCTGTGCGAGGAGGACAACAACCCAATAGTGAGCATACACGACCACGGTTCTGCCGGACACGTGAACTGTCTGAGCGAACTGGTTGAGGAGTGCGGCGGCCTCATACACATGGACAAGTTGCCAATCGGCGACAAGACCCTGTCGGCCAAGGAAATCATCGCCAACGAAAGCCAGGAGCGCATGGGACTGCTCATAGACGAGAGAGCCATAGAATACGTGCGTCGCATAGCCGAGCGCGAAAGAGCCCCCATGTATACAGTAGGCGAAACCACAGGCGACCACCGTTTCACCTTTGAACAGGCAGACGGCAGACGGCCTTTTGACCTGGCCGTAGAACAGATGTTCGGTTCTTCGCCCAAGACCGTAATGACAGACAGTACAGTGGAACGCACCTACGCCGACAAGAAAGACATAGACCCAGCCAAGATAGAGGACTACCTGAAGAACATGCTGACACTTGAGGCCGTAGCCTGCAAGGACTGGCTGACAAACAAGGTAGACCGTTGCGTAAGCGGTCGTGTGGCACGCCAGCAGTGTCAGGGAGAGTTGCAACTGCCACTGAGCGACTGCGGAGCCGTTGCTCTGGACTACCGTGGTGAAAAGGGTATCGCAACAGCACTCGGTCACGCACCACAGGCTGCACTGGCAGACCCGGCGGCTGGTAGCGTTCTGGCGGTATCGGAGGCATTGACCAACCTTGTATGGGCACCTCTGACTGTAGAAAAAGACGAGAAAGGCGCCAGTGCCATGGACAGCATCAGTCTGAGCGCCAACTGGATGTGGCCATGCAGGGCACAGAAAGGCGAGGACGCACGACTATACACCGCCGTAAAGGCACTCAGCGATTTCTGCTGTGCACTCCAAATCAATGTTCCCACTGGCAAGGACTCGCTGAGCATGACACAGAAATATCCCAACGGAGACAAGGTGATAAGCCCGGGTACAGTAATAGTGAGCGCGGGAGGCGAAGTCAGCGACGTCAGAAAAATCGTATCACCTGTCCTCAAGCAGGTCAACGGAAAATGGGGAGGCAGCCGTCTGTATCACATTGACTTCAGTTTTGATGCCCTCAAGCTCGGCGGCAGCGCATTCAACCAGAGTTGCGGGCTTGTAGGCAGCGATGTGCCTACGGTACAAAACCCAGAATATTTCCGTGACGCATTCCTTACCATACAGCGGTTGATCAACGAAAACCTCGTTCTGGCAGGACACGACATCAGCGCAGGCGGTCTGGCCACATGTCTGCTGGAGATGTGCTTCGCCAACACCACCGGCGGCCTAAAGTTGGATCTCAGCAAGTTCAAGAGCGAGGCCAATACACAGGAGGCACTGGTGAAGATTCTCTTTGCCGAGAATCCCGGAGTGGTGATACAGGTGGAGGACGAGAACTGCGGCAAGGTGCAGAAGATTCTGGAAGACGCCGGCGTGGGCTACATCAAGATAGGCGTGACATGTCCGGAAAGACACATAGATTTGGGATGCGGAACCAGTCTTGACATAGACATGTACCGTGACATCTGGTACAACACATCATATCTGCTGGACCGCAAACAGAGCTTCAACGGCAAGGCTGCAGAACGTTACCGCAACTACGGCAGCATACCTGTACAGCCCGTCTTCGGCAAAAATTTCACCGGCGAGCTGAGCCAGTACGGAGCCAACCCCGACAGACGCGAAAAGAGCGGCATACAGGCTGCCGTCATCCGCGAAAAGGGAACCAACAGCGAACGTGAAATGGCCTACGCATTCTGGCTTGCAGGTTTCGACGTGAAGGACGTGACCATGACTGACCTCATCAGCGGACGCGAGACTTTAGAGGATGTCAACGTGATAGCCTTCTGCGGCGGTTTCTCCAACAGTGATGTCCTGGGCAGCGCAAAAGGATGGGCCGGAGCATTCCTATACAATCCGAAGGCCAAGGAGGCTCTGGACAAATTCTACGCCCGCAAAGATACCCTCAGTCTCGGCGTGTGCAACGGATGCCAGCTGATGATAGAACTCGGACTCGTAAACGGCGGCAAGGACACCGTGTCTGGCGAGGGTCTCTTGGACAGCAAGCGTCTGACACGCTACCGCAACGAGACGGCGCAGATGCTTCACAACGACAGCCACAAGTTCGAAAGCGCATTCGTGGCACTCACAATTCCGGAAAACAACAGTGTGATGTTCGGGTCTCTCGCCGGCTTCAAGATTGGCACATGGGTGGCACACGGCGAAGGCAAGTTCCGTCTGCCCAAACCGGAAGGCGATTACAATATTGTTGCCAAGTTCAGCTATTCCGGCTATCCAGGCAACCCTAACGGCTCCGACTATGACGTAGCGGCACTATGCAGCGGAGACGGTCGCCATCTGGCCATCATGCCACACCCCGAACGCACGATATTCCCATGGCAATGCGGCTACTATCCCGAGGAACGCCGCCTCACGGACGAATGTACACCTTGGCTTGAGGCCTTTGTCAACGCACGCAAGTGGGTAGAGGAGAAGATTGGCAAATAAGACGCCACACACTATGTTCGAACTGTTCATCACCTTTGCCCGCATAGGCCTTTTCACCATAGGAGGCGGCTACGCCATGATACCGCTCATAAGGCAGACCGTGGTGGAAGACAAACAGTGGGCCACGGAGGAGGAAATGATGGATCTGATAGCCGTAGCACAATCCTGTCCCGGTGTATTTGCAATAAACATAAGCATATTCATCGGGTACAGGATGAAACGGCTGCCGGGAGCCATAATGTGCGCCATGGGAGCAGCCCTCCCCTCTTTCATTATCATACTGGTCATAGCCATGTTCTTCCGCCAATTCCGCGACAACCCGGTAGTGGACAGCATATTCCGAGGCATACGTCCAGCCGTGGTGGCACTGATAGCGGCACCGGTATTCAGCATGGCACGCACGGCTAAGCTCAACAGATACAACGTGTGGGTGCCAGTTGCCGCGGCACTGGCAATATGGTTGCTTGGTTTCAGTCCCGTATACATTATATTAATAGCCGCCATAGGCGGATACACTTATGGTCAACTGATAAAATGATATTCCTGTTTCTGTTCATAACATTCTTCCAGATCGGGCTGTTCGGTTTCGGCGGAGGCTATTCCATGTTGTCCATGATACAGGCCGAAGTGGTAACACGTCACGAGTGGATGACTATGGGGGAATTTACCGACATGGTGGCAATCAGCCAGATGACACCTGGTCCGATAGGTATTAACTCGGCCACATACGCAGGCTATACATCAGTGGTGAACGCAGGCTATCCCGTATGGGCGGGCATCCTCGGCTCCTGTCTTGCCACATTTGCGCTGGTGCTTCCCTCTCTGGTTCTGATGATAATTATAAGCCGGTTTCTGCTCAGATACAAGTCGCATCCCGTGGTGGAAAGCATATTCTGCGGGCTGAGACCTGCCGTAGTAGGTCTTATTGCCGGTGCAGCTCTGCTCCTGTGCAGGGAAGAGAATTTCGG
The DNA here is from genome assembly GCA_947176655.1 of uncultured Prevotellaceae bacterium. Classification (GTDB taxonomy): domain Bacteria; phylum Bacteroidota; class Bacteroidia; order Bacteroidales; family Bacteroidaceae; genus Physcousia. The sequence continues at coordinate 7,283 of CAMWRK010000090.1, forward strand.
CAGTCCCACAACCGGACTGTGGCAGTTCTGGATAAGTCTCGGCCTGTTTGCATTCGTATTCATCGGACAGCACGTCTACAAAATGAACCCTATCCTGCTGATATGTATGTCAGGAGTTGCCGGATTCATCCTTTTGTGAAGACCGATTCTACAGATACTAGGACTCTAATTTACAGAACCTGCCTGAATATTTTCCAAGTGTTTGCTTGCATAAACAAAAAAAAGGCATTACCTTTGCATCGTTTTCAGCGGAACAGCTAAAAACACACGGGGTGTAGCGCAGTTGGTAGCGCACCTGGTTTGGGACCAGGTGGTCGCCCGTTCGAGTCGGGTCACCCCGACTTTTTTTATTTATATACGTATTCCCCTGACATTCTTCTGAAGAAAATCCGATTAATTCATACTGCCGGTATAGAAATCTCGTATTTTTTTTCTACATTTGTTTATCATATCCGCCGCAAACACGCAGAAGAACGCTTTTCACACAGTCACAACAGTCTGTAGACCGCGTCAACCACAGCCACAAACATAAATAACAATACACACGATATATGAGAAAATACAATTTCAACGCCGGGCCATCCAAACTTCCAAAGGAAGTAATGGAAAATGTTGCGAAAGCATGCATCGAGTTTGAGGAAAGCGGCCTGTCACTCATGGAGATGAGCCACCGTGCCAAAAACTTTCAGCCCGTACTGGACGAAGCGGTGCAGCTCTTCAAGGAACTCCTGGACATACCGGAGGGCTACAGCATACTCTTCCTTGGTGGCGGCGCAAGCTTGGAGTTTTGTATGATTCCATACAATTTCCTTGAGCACAAGGCCGCGTATATCAATACCGGTGTGTGGGCAAAGAAAGCCATGGCCGAGGCAAAACTGTTCGGAGAATGCGTGGAGGTGGCCAGCAGTGCAAATGCCAACTATGCATACATACCCAAGGACTTTACCTACCGGCTGACGCCGACTATTTCCATATCACAACGAACAACCCCATCTACG
>CAMWRK010000091.1 GCA_947176655.1 uncultured Prevotellaceae bacterium
CTCCTCCTTGAGTTTCAGGATCTCTCTGGCTGTGATTTCTATATCTGATGCCTGTCCCTGTGCTCCGCCAAGCGGCTGATGAATCATGACACGCGAATGCTGCAACGCCGAACGTTTGCCTTCGGCTCCGGACACAAGCAGTACAGCTGCCATCGAGGCTGCCATACCGGTACATATTGTCGCTACCGGGCTTTGTATGAACTGCATGGTGTCATAAATACCCAAACCGGCGTAGACACTACCGCCTGGCGAATTGATGTAAATGCTTATGTCCTTACCCGGATCCACGCTGTCCAGATACAGAAGCTGCGCCTGCAATGTGTTTGCCGTATAATCATCCACCTGAGTTCCCAGGAATATGATGCGATCCATCATCAGGCGGCTGAACACGTCCATCTGGGTGACATTCAACTGTCTTTCTTCCAGTATGTAAGGGTTCATGTACTGATTCTGCATGGACACCACATCATCCAGCACCATTCCGTTTATTCCCAGCTTGCCGGTAGCGAATTTGCGAAAGTCTTTCATATACGTTAGTTTACTTACATTAAAAAGAGACCTTCCCCTCATTCCCCTCCCCATTGACAGGGGACAGGCACGGGGAGAAGATCCGATATATGTCAGGCAGAGAAGGGCTTATTCCTCAAAAGCCTTGTTGAATTCGTCCAAAGTGACGGTCTTTTCGTCCAATGCCACCACCGTTCTGGCTGCGGCACCCAGTTTGCGCTCCACCGTACGGTTCACCAGTCCTTCGGCCTGCTGCTTGTTCTCAAGCATGCCCTTGGCATAGTTCTCAAGCGCATCCTCTGGTATGTTTGCCATACCGTACTGGGCGAATTGCATGCGCGTCACCTCCTTGGCTGTTTCCATGACATCGGGCTGCTCCACCTTAATTTCAAGCTGGTCGCACAACTGCTCCTTGATAAGGTGCCACTTCAACTCCTCGATGCTGGGCTGGAAGTTCTTCTCGATGAACTCGTCGTCCTTGTCCTTGTTGTTCATCTTCATGATGCGCTTGAGCAGTTCCTCAGGGAACTCCACCTCGCCGATACGTGCCACGAGATACTTCTTCAGGTCTATGACAAAGCGGAAGTCGCTGTCCACCTTGAACTGACTTTCCAGCGTCTCCTTGATTGCGGCACGGAAAGCAGCCTCATCGCTTACCTTGCCCTCGCCAAGCACCTGGTCGAAAAGTTCCTGATCCAGAACATGAGCCTCGTAACGTGTAATTTCGGATATCTGATACTGGAAATCGCCTGTCTTGGCGGCAGCCTCATCCTTCGTTATCTTCAGCAGAGAGGAAAGTTCCACATCGCTGTTGTATGCCTTGGATGGATTGAAGACAATCACATCACCCGCCTTGGCACCGACGAACTTGCTTTTCTGCTCCTCGTCCTTCATGTAGTCGGGCAGCATTACGGCACCCTCTACCTCAATACCGCCATCCACAGGCTGACCGTCTCCGTCAAGTTCGGTGATAGTACCCTTGACCATATCCTTGGCCTGGTATTCATCCACCTTCTTATAGCTGCCGGCACGGCTCGTGTACATCTGCACCTGCTGGTCTACCATGGCATCGTCCACAGCGATATTGTAGTACTCCACCTTGTCATTCCCGCTTATCTTGGCATCCATCTGAGGAGCCAGAGCCACATCGAACACAAAAGTCTGCTCGTCTGCTTCCAGGCTCACCTCGCCCTGCTTGTCGCTTGGGAGTGGTTCGCCAAGAATGTCTATTTTCTGTTCCCTGATGTATTTGTACAACTCCGTGCCAAGCATCTTGTTCATTTCCTCAGCCTGAATCTCCTGACCGAAACGTTTTTTCAGCAGGGATATAGGAGCCTGCCCAGGACGGAAACCGGGCAAAGAAGCCTTCTTGCGGTAGTCCTTCAGTGTCTTCTCCACATTGGCAGCATAGTCTGCCTTTGCCAATGTAATGGTCAGCAACGCCGTTACGTTGCCAGTCTTCTCAAATGAAATGTTCATTGGTTCTTATCTCTTGAATTTGTATTTGATAACATGTACGATACAACAGCCGTGCGCACAAGGCGCATTCAGTGTACAAAGGTAATAAAAAATAATGATGATTGCGCGAAGCGGCATGATGTTTTTTATATATTCGCGCCCATTGGCATCATTATTAAAGAGCTGCCGTAAATATTTATGGTTTTATTTCATATCTTTACACACAAAAAAAATACCGTAAATAACGATTCTTATGCTATCCGAACTTCTCAAATCATCTTACTTCGCGCTCTTCATGATTGTCGCTTTGGGCTTCATGCTCGGCAGGATAAAAATCAAGGGAGTGTCATTGGACGTCTCTGCCGTCATCTTCATCGCACTGCTTTTCGGACATTTCGGTGTGTTCATACCAAAGGATTTGGGAAATCTCGGACTGGTATTGTTCATCTTTACCATAGGCATCCAGGCCGGCCCAGGCTTCTTCGATTCGTTCAGGAGCAAGGGCAAGACCCTCATCGTCATAACCACGCTCCTCATCGCCTCCGCCGCACTGACAGGTGTCGGGATGAAGTATCTCTTCGACATAGACACTCCCAGTATTGTGGGACTTATAGCCGGCTCCCTGACTTCGACTCCGGGACTGGCCGTCGCCATCGACAGCACAAAGAATCTCGCCAGCAGCGATCTGGCTCCCATATCTTACGGCATCGCCTATCCGTTCGGTGTTATAGGCGTGATTCTCTTTGTCAAACTGTTGCCCAAAATCATGCGCATAGACCTTGCCAAGGAAGCACGCGAGCTGGACAAACAGCGCAGGAGCAAATTTCCGGATATGGAGACATGTCTGTTCCGTGTCACCAATGATGCCGTCATAGGCCACACGCTGATGGAACTGAAGTTCTCCAACATGACAGGCGCCATCATCTCGCGAATGAAGTCCGACGACAAGATCACCATCCCCATGGGCATAACAGTATTGCACGAAAACGACTGGGTACAGTGCGTCGGCACCAGGGAGGCACTGGCTCAGGCCGAACTGCTTCTTGGTGAGCGCAAGGAGGGAGAGCTGCCACTGGCCGACGATCAGGACATCCAGCAACTTCTGCTTACCAACAAGAAGATAATAGGCAAACAGCTTGGCGAACTGCGTCTGCATCAGAATTTCGGATGCACAGTGACACGCGTGCGCCGAAGCGGCATTGACCTTACGCCCTCGGAAAGTCTTGAATTAAAGTTCGGCGACAAATTGACGGTCGTAGGTGAGAAAGAAGGTTTGAACGGTTTTGCCTGCATGCTTGGCAACAATGCCAAAATACTGTCCGACACGGACTTCTTCCCCATAGCCATGGGTATAGTTCTCGGTGTCATTGTCGGCAAAATCAGCATCAGTCTCGGAGAAGGAATGAGTTTCTCACCAGGTCTGACAGGCGGTGTCCTGCTGGTGGCTCTCATGCTCAGTTCCATAGGCAAGACCGGCCCGATAATATGGTCCATGTCCGGCCTTTCCAACCAATTGCTGCGCCAGTTGGGGCTCTTGCTCTTCCTGGCCGAGGTGGGCACCTCCGCCGGCAAGACCCTTGTTTCCACATTCCAAAGCAGCGGACTGCTTCTCTTCGGCATCGGAGCCATGCTGACAATAGTGCCTATGCTGGTGGCCGTACTTGCAGGACGGCTGGTTTTCAAAATCTCGATACTTGACCTTTTGGGTACCATCACCGGCGGAATGACATCCACTCCCGGTCTTGCCGCAGCCGACTCCATGGTGGACAGCAACATCCCGAGTGTAGCTTATGCCACGGTATACCCTATTGCCATGGTATGCCTGATTATCGCCATACAGGTGATTGCCGCAACGGTGTGATGTAAAGGAACGGAACGACATAGCGGACAACGCGTCAGCCGCGGCTTCGCTGCTCGTCGATTTTATGAAAATCTTTCTTACGCAACTTGAAAGAGTGCGTAAGATACTTGTCCAGAACCACAGGATTCGCCGACAGTTCCTCGGGAGTGCCGTGAAACAGGATTTGCCCCTCGAAGAGCAGATAGGCTCTGTCCGTTATACAGAGAGTTTCCTCCACATTGTGATCCGTGATGAGCACACCGATATTCTTCTGCTTGAGTTTCCATACGATATACTGTATGTCCTCAACTGCAATCGGATCCACACCGGCAAAGGGTTCGTCAAGCATAATGAATTTCGGGTCGATGGCCAGACAACGCGCTATCTCGGTTCTGCGCCTTTCGCCTCCAGACAATTGGTCGCCGAGATTGCGGCGCACTTTCTGCAGACGGAACTCAGCGATAAGGCTCTCCAATTTCTCGCGTTGATAAGCCACAGGGCGGCCAGTCATCTCCAGCACGGAAGCGATATTGTCCTCAACGCTCATCTTACGGAACACAGATGCCTCCTGTGCCAGATAACCGATACCCTTACGGGCACGCTTATAGACAGGATCATCGGTTATCTCTTCATCACCCAGCCAGATATGTCCGGAATTAGGAACCACCAGACCTGTGGTCATGTAGAAACTTGTGGTCTTGCCGGCACCGTTCGGACCGAGCAGACCGACTATTTCTCCCTGGTGTACGTCAAAGGAGACATTGTTCACCACCGTACGCTTGCCGTACACCTTGACAAGTCCCTCACTGCGAAGTTCCAGTCTTTCCTGATCGTTCTGTATTTCCATCACGAGGCAAATTTACGAATATTTCTTCATTCTCAGGCGACGACTTGCAGCAATTATCTCGCCGGCATCGGATTTCATCCACAATATTCCTCTATTTTAAGGCATCACCGGCAATTTGTAGCGGCATCGTTCTCCATTCTTCGCTAAAAAACGTAACTTTGCAAAAGCAACAACCTTTCTATAAGTTAGTCGACGTAACTATGTTCCTGACAAACAGCATAACGAAATTCGGTGAATACCTGTGCCTCATGGGCAGAGTGATGTCCCTTCCCGAACGGTGGCGCATGTTCCTGAAACAATATATCAAGGAAATGGCGGCACTGGGAGTGGACAGCATCGGCATAGTGCTCCTCATCTCATTCTTCATAGGAGCCGTTATATGTATCCAGATAAAACTCAACATAGCATCGCCGTGGATGCCGGCCTTCACCACAGGATACACCACCCGCGAAATCATGCTTCTGGAGTTCTCGTCCAGCATCATGTGTCTCATTCTGGCCGGCAAGGTAGGATCAAACATTGCATCCGAAATAGGCACCATGCGGGTTACGCAACAGATTGATGCTTTGGAAATCATGGGTATCAACTCCGCCTCTTTCATCATTCTGCCAAAAATACTGGGACTCGTCACCATGATCCCCATGCTTGTCATCTTCAGCATAGTCTTCGGCTTTGTCGGTGCATACGCCACAGCTCTGGCTGGAGTGATAACCGTGGACGATCTCACGCTTGGACTTCAGCACGAGTTCAACCAGTGGTACATCTGGGCCAGCATCATCAAAAGTCTCGTCTTTGCCTTCATCATATCCTCCACAAGCAGCTACTACGGATACAACGTCGAGGGTGGTTCTTTCGATGTGGGCAAGGCCAGTACCGATGCCGTGGTAAGCAGCAGCATGCTCATCCTGTTTGCAGACATCTTCTTAACACAGTTGCTCTCATGATAGAACTGAAAGATTTGCACAAGTCATTCGGAGACAGAGAAGTCCTCAAAGGCATAGACGCCCGTTTCGAAAACGGGAAAACCAACCTTATCATCGGTCAGTCCGGTTCGGGCAAGACCGTACTCATGAAGAATATCGTGGGACTTTTCACTCCAGAGAAAGGAGAGATTCTCTACGACGGACGGGACTTCGTGCGTATGACACAGAAAGAGCGGGTCATGCTTCGCCGCGAAATGGGGATGATATTCCAGGCTGCCGCACTCTTCGACTCCATGTCGGTACTTGAGAATGTTATGTTCCCGCTTGACATGTTCTCCGACATGAATCGTACCGACCGTATAAAGCGTGCCATGTTCTGTCTGGAGCGTGTAAACCTGAAAGACGCCGAGAACAAATTCCCAGGAGAAATATCCGGCGGCATGCAAAAAAGAGTGGCCATTGCACGTGCCATCGCGCTGAACCCCAGGTACCTGTTCTGTGACGAGCCCAACTCCGGCCTTGACCCAAAGACCTCACTCGTCATAGACGGACTGATACACGACATCACGGAAGAGTACGACATGACCACCATCATCAACACTCACGACATGAATTCCGTGATGGGCATCGGCGACAACATCATTTATATATACGAGGGGTATTTGGAGTGGACCGGTACTAAAAATGATGTCATGGCATCAACAAACGAACGCCTGACATCATTCATTTTCGCCAGCGACCTGCTACGCAAGGTGAAGGAAAGCTACAAATAGGCAGAATCACCTCAACCACCACCTGCCGCGCGTATATATCAGCGGGACGAATATCTCCTCGCAGGTACTGTCTCCAAACTGCACATCCAGAAACACCCAGGCTATGCTGTCGTCCTGCTGCATCGTCTCACGTGTAGCTTTCGCGCCAAGAATGCCTCCGCGCAGCTGTTTCTCCTCATACAGATACTGCTCCATCAGGTCAACGAACTGGCCGTACTTGCTGCTGTCCATCTCTGCGGCCTCCTGCATGTTGTCAACGTATGCCCGACCGTTACCATCGGCCAGCAGGGAATAAAAATATTCGGCTGCACGACGGGCGCCAGCAGCTCCGGCCTCGGAAAGATCAGCCCCCCCCGAACATGCCATAAGAATAAACAGGGCTATCATGCCCATTGCCGTCTTTTTCATAACTGCCGTATATCTGTGCCTCTACTTCTGACGTACGAACACGTTGATGGGACACCCGCAGAAATTCCAACGCTCACGGATCTTGTTCTCCAGGAAACGGCGATACGGTTCCTTGACATACTGCGGCAGATTGGCATAGAACACGAACGTCGGCACATGTGTGTCCGGAATCTGTGAACAATACTTTATCTTTATATACTTGCCCTTGACAGATGGTGGCGGATAGGCCTCTATCAGGGGAAGCATCTCCTCATTTAGCTTACCCGTGCTCACACGGCAGCGACGGTTCTCATATACGTTCTTGGCCGTTTCCAGCACCTTGAATATGCGTTGCTTCGTGAGAGCCGAGGCAAAGATTATCGGGAAATCCGAGAACGGAGCCATGCGGTCACGTATCGCATCCTCGAATGTTTTCATCACGACAGTGGATTTCTCCTCCACAAGATCCCATTTGTTCACGACAACCACCAGCGACTTACTGTTCTTCTGTATCAGCTGGAATATGTTCATGTCCTGGGACTCTATGCCGCGCGTAGCATCTATCATAAGTATGCACACATCTGAGTTCTCTATAGCACGTATGGAACGCATGACGCTATAAAACTCGAGATCCTCGCTTACCTTGCTCTTCTTACGTATGCCTGCGGTATCGACAAGATAGAAATCGAATCCGAACTTGTCATAGCGCGTATATATGCTGTCACGTGTAGTACCGGCAATATCGGTGACAATGTGACGGTCTTCCCCTATAAATGAATTTATCAGGCTGGATTTGCCGGCATTGGGACGTCCCACCACCGCAAAACGCGGAATGCTGTCCTCCGGAACCTCGTCGCAGTTCTTCGGCAGACTGGCAACAATCAGATCCAGAAGGTCACCCGTGCCGCTGCCAGTAGCCGCACTGACACAATGTGGGTCGCCAAGCCCCAGTCCGTAGAACTCGGCAGCAAGATATATCTCATTGTTATCCACCTTGTTGCAGACAAGTATCACCGTTTTTTTTGTACGACGCAATATTTTGGCGACAGCCTCGTCCAGATCGGTGATGCCGTTATGGCCGTCTACAAGGAACAGAATCACATCGGCCTCGTCCGTAGCCAGCTGCACCTGCTTGCGTATCTCTTCCTCGAATATATCATCGCTGTTCACAACCCATCCGCCGGTGTCCACCACGGAAAACTCTTTGCTGCACCATTCGCACTTGCCGTACTGGCGGTCGCGCGTCGTGCCGGCCTCATCACTGACTATCGCATGACGGGTCTGTGTGAACCTGTTGAAGAGCGTGCTCTTGCCGACATTGGGTCTTCCAACTATCGCTACTAAATTTGACATGCCTTGTTTTCTTCTTTCCTATAATCCAGCGTCCTTACACCCCCTGACTGGCTGTGGAT
>CAMWRK010000092.1 GCA_947176655.1 uncultured Prevotellaceae bacterium
TTTCAATCTTGGCAAGGTGGGTTGGGACAATGCTCCCGATGTAGATGCCATCATGGCTATGAACAAGGCTCAATTGGACGCGCTGAATGCTTCTTTGGCTGCTCAGCAGGCTGAGAATGATCGCCTGCAGGCATTGATTAAGAACCACAAGTGCCCCGAGGCAAAGCAGGTTACTGAAATTGTTGCCACAAGTGCGTCTGTATTCTTCAACATCAACAAGAGCAGAATCGCTTCCAAGAAGGATCTTGTGAATGTTAAGGAATTGGCAGAATGTGCTAAGGCAAATGGCAAGACTATCGTTGTGACAGGCTATGCAGATGCTAAGACCGGCAGTGCGACATACAACCAGTCTCTGTCTGAGCGTCGTGCAAAGGCTGTTGCTGATGAGCTTGTCAAGATGGGTGTGAGCTGCGACAAGATTGAGGTTGTCGGTAAGGGTGGTGTCAAGGATTTGACTCCCATCTCTTACAACCGTCGTGTTGTTGTTACTTTGAAGTAAGCAAAAACAGATAATTTAGTTTCATAATTGTGGAGGGGGAAGCGATATTTTTGCTTCCCCTTTTTGATTATAGATAAAATGGATTCAAAAAAAAGAATTATTCTTACTGGTGACCGTCCTACGGGGCGTCTCCATATAGGACATTATGTAGGTAGCCTTCGCAGACGCGTAGAGTTGCAGAATGAGGGTAATTTTGACAAGATGTATGTTTTCATCGCCGATGCCCAGGCGTTGACGGATAATATTGACAATCCGGAGAAAGTCCGTCAGAACGTCATCGAGGTCGCATTGGATTACTTGGCATGCGGTCTTGATCCGGAGAAAGTCACTATCTTTATCCAAAGCCAGATTCCGGAGCTTTGTGAGTTGTCATTTTATTTCATGGATTTGGTGTCGGTTTCGCGTCTGCAACGCAATCCGACGGTCAAGACCGAGGTGCAGATGCGCGGTTTTGCCGGAGAGAGTGTGCCTGTAGGATTCTTTACTTATCCTATCAGTCAGGCTGCAGATATAACGCTGTTCAAGGCAACTACTGTGCCTGTGGGCCAGGATCAGGAACCGATGTTGGAGCAATGCCGCGAAATAGTTCGCCGTTTCAATAATATTTATGGCGAGACTTTGGTGGAACCTAATATCATGCTGCCGGACAATTCTGCATGTTTGCGCCTTCCCGGTACTGATGGCAAGGCGAAAATGTCCAAATCACTTGGCAACTGTATATATTTGAGCGATACTGCAAAGGAGTTGAAGCAGAAGGTGAACAGTATGTATACGGATCCTGAACATATCCATATAGAACAGCCGGGTCATCTTGATGGTAATACGGTCTTTATATATCTGGACGCTTTCTGTAGCGATGAGGATTTCCGCAAGTTCTTGCCGGACTATCAGAATCTTGATGAACTGAAGGCACATTACACACGTGGCGGTTTGGGTGACGGTACATGTAAGAAGTTTCTGTACAATGTCTTGAACGATCGTCTGACGCCTATTCGTGAGCGTCGTCTGGAGTTGCAGAAAGACATTCCGGCGATATATGACATGTTGTGCCAGGGATGCGAACGTGCACGCCAGGCAGCAGTTGAAACAATGGATGAAGTCCGCAAGGCAATGAAAATTAATTACTTCGATGATAAGGAACTGATTGTTGAGCAGGCCAAGCGGTACGCGTCTTCTAAATAGACGTGCGGCGGATGTATGTGTTGTAAGGCATTAGATTGCTGTAACTTCGCACTTCTGTAGAGTTGATTGGCACACGGACAAGTTGTGGTTGCAAGACCCAACACTTGTCGTGTGCCATTTTTTTGCTGTTTTAAGTCAGGAAAGGTTTGAAATACATAGTGCGTAGCAATTTTCTTGACTGACTTATGTATTAATAGGGTGTTGTTTGGATAGGTGTCACTTAAGGATGAAATGGCATAATCATGGACTGCCTGGCAATAATTGAGACCATATTTTGGTAAGTTGCGAACTATGCGTATGAAGCCAACTTTGTATTTATATAATTATTTGTGTCTAAATATATCATTGGGATTCGTTATTTTTTACTATATTTGCATGGAATATCCTAAAGTGCATTGTGACAGATGCATTAGTCCACGCCAATGTCAGAAGCCAGTGGCATTCTTGTAGAGATGAGAAATAGCTATGGTGGAGACGGAGTTTGGGCGGGATTCACGACATAATGGATAAGGCGTTCATACTGCGCTTTGTTTTGACATCAGGAAACTTCGCAACTTTCAGGGATTGTCAGAGCACTGCAATTATGGATGTTCTCGGGATGTGTTTACGGACGCATCCCCTTATGCTTACATACAGTCTTTGCGGCATAATTTCGGAGCCGCACGAGATAAGGTGTTTGTATTGCAGAGGGGGAGGCTTTAGGTACATCATATCGGCGTGGACTTCGTAGTTGCTTCGTTCAACAATCCCGGGCAATGCGAAGGCCTCCTGATGTGGAACGGGCAACAGTGAGAGTTCCACGCTTTTTCTTTTTTGCCGTAATGATACATAGATTCTATTATTCAACAGGCCGAATCTGGAACTATAGGCAGTATGTATGGTAATCATTTTTATGAAGTTAAGATCGCTTCTATTAACGCTTGCGCTTGGCATGGCGTCTGCCCTTGGGGCTCAGAATCTGAAAATTACTGTCAACAAGAAGGGAAAGGTTGGATTTTCAGATGCAAATGGGAATGAGATAATCAAGTGTCAGTATGAGAGTGCTACTCCATTTGAAAATGGTGTGGCCATAGTGACAAAATCGAAGAAGAGCGGGATGGTAGACGAGAAGGGCAATGTTATCATTCCGTTGAAGTACAGTAAGATTACGAAATGGAGCGATAACCTGTATCTTGTCACCAACGGTAAGAAGCAGGGACTGGTCAATAATGACGGGAAAATACTTCTCAAACCTACTTATACCCAAATATCCAATCCCAACTGTTATGGCAGGGCGTTGATAGCTGTCGGAGGCAAGGCTACCACAGCAGATAAGAAAATGTACATGCTTGGTGCCAAATATGGTATCATAGATGTGGAAGGCAATATCCTGGTGCCAGCCAAATACAAGGGATTATATGAATTTGCAGCACCAATTGAACCTAATCCCACACGTGTGGGGGCACTCATGGTCGCCGATAAACATTTTACTACAGATACTCTGATATCCGACTGTTCTTATCTTGGATATAACACAAAGCCTACTATAGGTATGGCAGGTTTGATGGATGGACGCGGCAATGTAATTATAAAAAATAATAAATACACGGTGATAAAGATGCCGCAAAGTAATATGGTTTCTTTTCACACTATGAAAAAGAAGGACGCTCTGAACGGGTACTATAATATAGAAATGGGGACAGAGTTCTTTGTAGGCAAGACGGCGAATACCGTAGCAGGAGACTTTGCTGGGGACATTGCTGTCATTACGACGATTGAAAACAATGTTGCAACGTACTCTTTCGTTGACAGGAACGGTCGAACTGTGCGTTCCGGATATTCTGTGGCTGTATATAATCCGTGTACAAAACTATGGAGTGCGTTGAACAATCAAAAAGCATGGGACGTCTTCGATGAGAAGAATAGCGACATAGCACCATTGTCCGGATTTGGGGTAATTATATTTCCGAAGGGAAAGGATGACATTGAGGTATTTACGGTGGCAAGAGATGGAAAATTTGGCTGTGTGGATCGTAATGGTAATGTCACTGTTCCATTTGAGTACGATGGTGCTACAGGAAATACTTTTGGCGTAATAGGTGTTTGCAAAGGCGGTAGGTGGGGAGCTGTATCACCAGAAAACAAACAGATAATACCATTGGAATATGCCAATTTCTGGATGCCGGAAGAGCATGGCACCGTACACTTTTGGGTGAAGAAGGATGACCAGCTTTATTATCATCTGAACACCTTGTCCGGAAAACTGTCAGCTGTCGGGTATCCGAGTGTGACCAATTTTCATGGTGATATGGCATTTGTGATACCAGGAAATCTGAAAATAAAAAACAGTGCGCTAAATAGGGCATTGCTGTTTGAGCCAAATACAGAAAAAGCAACCATAGATGCAGCAAAGCCAGAGGCAAGCAAGATGAACTTCGGTTATGTAGTTGACACTGATGACAATGTCGTGATGGATATTCCGGTTTCGATGCGTTATCTTGACAAAATAACAGACGAGTTAAGAAAGTTAGGTGCAAAGAAGCTGACATCGGCGGACAAGAAGAGAATACTTCTGAATGTAACACGCGACAATCGCACTTACGATTTGAAATCCGTACTTGACGAGGACGAGTGGGACTATTAATAACATCCATATACATAATTAAGAAAACACTTATGCAGATTATGAATATACGTAGGTCAATAATATTCTGTGCTCTTTTTGCTTTAGTTGCCGGAGAATCGTACGCCCAGGAGACCCCTGCCAATTATCGCCGCAGTTCAATATATTCGGTACTTGTGAACCATACCGAACAGAAATTTGCTTCTGAGATAAAGGAGGCTTTCCTGCAAATCCCTGTCCCGGACAAGTATAACGATCACAATCTCAGCGTCAAAGTGCTGAATCTGGACAAAAAGCTCTCCAAGGCCAACAGCCATAAGGAAAATCCTGCCATAACGGAATTCTTGCAAAACAATAAGGTGGCAAGCCGCCTCGTGGCGCGATGGTTCAACCGTGACAGCTACACCGGGCGGTGCGACATGGAACTTGTCAAGGAGCGTGGCCTCTACAATGCCACTGAGTTCGACAAACAGCTGGCGGCACGCTCGGCGCGTGGCATGGCAATGCTCCAGGATGCTGGTGAGGAACTCATAGGCAATACGTATGTCCTCGTCAACGACATCAGGTATGTGGACAAGAGCAAGAAGTCAAAAATAGCGGGTTCTATAATTAAGGGCATAGGTGTAATAGCAGCTGCATACACAGGTAGCAGTGCGATAAGCGACCTTGCGGACAATATGGGAGATATGGTGGAAAGTATCAAGGGATTCAGTGTCAAGATAAATACATTCCTGTATAAATTGAATTGGGACGACGAACAAGCATCCATTTTTTATCAGGAGCAATATGCTGCAACTCCTGATGATTCCAAGCGTATCAGCTTTGACAATGCGCGTGGCCGATACGGTCTTACATACGTGGGCAAAGTGGAAAGTCGCGGTGGCACGACTTCGTTTCTTGGCATCAAGGAGGAAGAGCCTGTGCTCATGGTACGCAAGGCATGCCAGCGTGCCATAGATGAAAACATTGTCGACCTGCAAACGGAGTATGAGGAGTTTCGGACAAAAACGCCTCTTGCATCCGTAGAGCCGCTCACTGCCTACATAGGTATGAAGGAGGGTGTTACATCCAAAAGCCGTTTTGAGGTATTGGAAGTGGTTGAAATGGAAAACGGGTCACATAAGTATAATCGTGTAGGAATTATCGAGGCAATTGACAATCTTATCTGGGACAATCGTTACATGGCAGAGGAAGAGGGGGCACCGGGTGCAACCCTCGGCTATACCACATTCCGCACAGTAAGCGGCAAGGACTTTGCGAAGGGTATGCTCGTACGTGGGATAAACAAGAAGTAAGCTACATAACTACCAAGCAAATATGAAGAAGATTATTTTTCTGATGATGACACTCATTGCCACAGCTGTCTGTGCCATGAGCAAGGGAGACAAAATTCCACAGTACGATATTACCGGAGCCGGTTCAGGTACGGAGGGCACCATATTGGTGAAGGTTTACGTCTATGCCAAGAAGGTATCGGATGAGGATCTGAAGCGTTGTGCAGTACACGGAGTAGTGTTCCACGGATGTTCAGGTAATAATAGTGGAGCAAGGCAGCCTGCCATGGCAGCACCTACGGCAGAGAGTGACAATGCAGCTTTTTGTGAGAGATTTTTTGCCTCCGATGGACAATGCCAGAACTTTGCAAGCATTGTGGCCGGCTCATACGACCGTGTGAAAACCGCGAAGGGCTACAAAACGGGAGCCATACTGCAAATAGACAAATCATCGTTGCGCAAGGAACTCGAAAAGGCTGGAGTGGTTCGCTCCCTCTCGTCCGGTTTCTGACTAATGGAATACACACAATACGACTATATTAATCATGAAGAAGTTGTTTTTAATGCTGGCAGCAATGTTTTCGTTGGTATACGCCAGCGCACAGTCGCAAACCGTATATGCCCGTACTTCAGTAAGATGTATGGGTACGGAATTGGACGGATCGCAAACGCTACGCGTACAAGGGTATGGGCGCAACAGAGCCGATGCCAAGGAGCAGGCCATGAAGAATGCTGTATGGGCAGTTCTGTTCGATGGTATCAAGGACGGGGTGCCGGGGTGCAATATGCGTCCTCTTGTGCCAGAAGTAAATGCACATGAACGTTACGAAGAGTACTTTAACCGATTCTTTGCAGACAACGGAGAATACCGTAAATATGTCTCGCTGCGTGACACCAAGAGACGTTCAGGGGGCAAGGTTAAGGATAAACTCGGATACTCGTATGATTTGACCGTGCGCGTACTCCGTTCTGAACTGAAAGCTCGTCTTATGGCCGATAAGATTATCAATAAGTAACAGTACAGGAATATAACAATGAAAGCAAAAACATTTCTAATCATATTGTTTGTGGCAATGTGTTCCGTAGAGGCAATGGCACAGGCCAAAAAGCCGACGCTGATGGTAGTGCCGAGCGATGCATGGTGTAAGGAGCATGGATACGAACAGAAGTTCGACAACCAAGGCTTCACTGAATTATTGCCCGATTATAAGGCTGCGGTGGCTACAGATAAACAACTTAATGCAGTCATCTCAAAAATAAATCTTCTCATGGCTGATAGAGGTTTCCCTCTAAAAGACTTGCAACAAAGTATAAAAAGTATATCTAATCTTGCTGCCGAAGACAGGCTGATAACAAGCAAGAATACAGGCGCGGAAATAGTAGAAAGCCCGCTTGACCGCTTACGTCGTACAGCCAAGGCTGATATAATTCTCGAAATAGACTGGACAGTGAACACTGTTGGCCCCAAAAGTAGCGTTACATACAACCTGAGGGCTCTCGATGCCTATTCCGGCAAACAGGTGGCAGGCGCAGAAGGAACCGGCAAGGGTTCGTTCTCAGCAGAATTACCGCTGCTACTTGAAGAGGCTGTCCAAGACCACATGGATGCGTTCTCCGAACGTCTGCAGGCACATTTTGAGGACTTGCTGACAAATGGACGTGAGGTTGTACTTGACATGCGTGTGTTCGACGGCAGTCCGATAGATATGGAGAGCGAGTACGATGGATACGAACTTAGCGAGGTTATAGATAACTGGCTGTCTGAAAATTGCGTAAATCACCGATTCAGTAAGTCTGATGCCACAGAGAGCATGATTCTCTATGAGCAGGTGCGCATACCGCTCTATAAGGCCAACGGCATGGCTCAAGACACTTATGGGTTTGCACGCGACCTGGCACGCTACCTCGCAGCGGCACCGTATAGCATTCCGGTAAAGACGGTCAACCGTGGCCTTGGCCGTTGTCTTTTGATTATAGGAGCAAAATAAAGGAGGACTATACAATGAATATATGTAAATTACTATCCACGTCATTAATCTTTGTCTCAATAGGTGCAGGAGCGCAGGAATGTACGATGCCAGTTTCAGTGCAACTTGACAGCGATTTTGCCAATGTTCCGGAGGCAGCCTCTACAGTTCTGTATCATACACTCAATCGTATTGCCACAGAGAACGGATTCAGCACGGAGTATGCAGCGTCGCCTTTTGTGCTCACGGCTCATTGCGATGTGATGGATAAAAGCAATCTGCCTGGTCCTCCGATACAAACAGTATATAGCTTGGGTATTACGTTTTATTTTGCAGATACATATACCAAGACGAAGTTCGGTACAGCATACATGACACTCAACGGAGTGGGAACCGGCGAGGTAAAGAGCTACATCAACGCTTTCAAGCGCATTAACGCGAACAATAGCGAAATAACAGCTCTCATTAATAAGGGTAAAGAGAAGATGATGAGGTACTATGACACCCAATATCAGAATATCATTGCCGAGGCTCGCAGGCTTGCTTCGCAGCAAAACTATGAGGAGGCCATGATGATGGTTTTCTCTATCCCGGTATGTTCCAAGGGTGGTAA
>CAMWRK010000093.1 GCA_947176655.1 uncultured Prevotellaceae bacterium
GTGTCACTCGGCACAAAAGACGGCGGTTGTTTCTCCATTGCATTCTGGAACGAAGTACTCAAAAGAGAGTTTGGAGACGGAAAGGCCGACTGGGCGAGTTTGATGGATGAGACCATAAGGGGTACGCTCCAGTACAGCAGCAACAAGCAGGAGCCTGTCTATAGAATAGAAAACAATGATGTTCCTGCACCTATCGATAATATCAGTACTGTCAATAATGGTAATGTTGTTGTCATAGCTGTAGGGGAAAACGAACTGCGTGAGGCTTTCAAACAGATAATAGATCCAAACAGTAGCAACAGCGAACGCTGGGACATGGTCAGCGGAATTACAGGTAGACTGTTCGCGCATAATGCAATGGTCACTGTGGTTGGTCGAGACCTAAGAACAAATGTAGGCCAACCAGTATCAATCAAAGAGTATCTTGAGGATTTGGCATTGAGCAAGAGAGTAAAGGGCATTAACATTGTACGCGCCAAAAAGAATGGCAATGGAAAGTATAGCCTGATTGTTGTCAGTGAAATCAGATGATGGATATTAAAACAAAAAAATATGAAAGCAAAAATAGTATTGATGGTGTTTATAGGCATGTTCAGTGTAAACGTGCCTGCACAGACTGTATTGTCTGACGAACAACTTGCCACCATAGAGCAGAGAGTTCTTGAACGCGTTCGCGATTTCATGGATTGTCTTCCGGAAATCGCAGCTAAAGGTAACAAAACGGCGGCAGAGAGAGAAAATGCCACAAGGTACATACAAAAGGCATTGAAATTGTGTATTGGCAATGGCAATGAATACAAATACCAAGATGCGTATGGGAACACGAGGATTCATGCACCTGTAACGATGCAGACCACATCCAGAGGGCGTGCAAATCCGCCGAAGCCCATGAAGAGATATTTGAACAGCCTTATGGCTCTTCCATATCAGCATGTGGAGATTGACGTATGTGAGGCGATAAGGTTGGACAAGAAATTGCATCAGGTCGCCCCTGACAGTTGGGAAGGAAGTGCCACTATTTTGCAGGTATTCAGGGCAGAGACAGGAGACGGTCTGAAGGTAATAGATGATGTAGACAAAAAGCAGATAACCGTTTATGTCAACAGGGAGGTGATAGATTTACCAGGAGGCGACAAGGAGGAATTTTGGATAGTTATGTTGGGTGATATGAGAGTAGCAAACAAGTACAATAGATGAAAAGGATCTTGGTGTGGTTTGCTATAGTAATATCAAGCCATCTGTGCGTCCTTTCGCAGGGGACGCTGTTGGGCAATCATACATCTTATGGTAGATTGTTTCTTCAGAGTGTGAAGTCGTGCGATGAGTTCATGTGTAGATTTAACGAGGAAGAGTACTTCCCGATTCTGAATGCAGATGATTCGGAAGTTGGATTGAAGAACTTCATCTTCTTGTTTGACTACAAGCTGTGTGATGGAAAAGACAGTGTAGCCTTCCTCCAAGAATTATCCGATTTCTACCATGTTGTGCGGATTAATAATATCAGACTAAGCAACAGTAGCAAAGACTGGTATGCGGAATTGCGTGCTGACTTCTTATACAAAAAGAAGATTGTGGAGCTTGGGATTGTCATGCAATATGAGACTGCACCAACGGGATTGCCATGTTGGCAGATTGTCGGTGTCAATGGATTGGAGAAGATAGGCTACCGGGACACGACAAACAGGTATGCGATAAGTCCGGTACAGCACGAATCGCTTTTCGTGGAGCTGGATGACGATTTCAAACGTTTGACAAATGAGTTTTCCATGTTTCGTGGACGCAATATTGAACTTGATGCCTTGAGTTACTTTTTTGCTCTGGTGGAAACCGGAACATTGAAGTTTCAGGGACGGGTGTTGACGTTGTTCCACTTTTTGGACGTGCCATCCTATGTTTTCAGCGTTAAATATCATGCTAGGAATATTGCCAATACAGGTTGGCTTATTTCTGACTATGAACATGTGAGTAATGAGGAAAAACAAGTATATCTAAAACAATTATTGGGTAAATGAAAAAAAAGTGTGCGTTATTTCTGGTTATTTTAGGAATGTGTGCCAACAACATCCTGGCACAGTCGGATAATAGAATAAAGAACAAAAAACTTATTTTCAACGCAGATATGGCATCAGGTAGTCTGTACACCATGGCGGCATCAAGTGTGCTGACAGGATTAGTTAACTATTATGTGTTGCACGATGCTTTCTTTGAAAACTCATTTATGTATGGCCTTTATTCTACTAACGATGATAATCTTAGCGTCATGACGATGAACCCGATGGGGCTGACGGCCAGAGAGTTGTTCAATAATTTGCAGGTAGGACTGAAGTTGGGCTATCAGTCATATACTCCAAATTTTGTTAACGCCGGCATATATGCGTCAGCGCATTACAAGCTGGAACAATTCATGGTGGGATATAGTGACGACAACATGCAAAAGCATCGTGCCCAAAGAGCGTTGTTCGGTGTGACAGGATTGCTTTCCTTGGGAAGTATGCAGCAGGCCTCCAGAGTTATAGTAGAGGCCGGTCTCCGCTATAGCATGGCTGTTGCCTATACATCGCCAAATGGAGACGATAGGGAACAGTTGAATGATGGACTTGTAAGCCATTATGCAATCAAGTTGGCAAGCAGGGGCATGTTGCAGAATATAGGTGTATTTGCTGATGTCAATCATTTTAATCTGTGGAAAAATTTGAATCCAGGCAGACGGCTGGACGGCTATACCCTCGGCATAACATGGACTATAACTCCTCAACAGGTGGGGGACAGAAAATTATGATGAGTACGAAAACAATGTTGGTAATTGCCACGTTTGTCATTGTTGCTCCGACAACGATTCTGGCAGATATATCCGAGAGGCAGATACTGAACAAGGCTCGTAATAAAGTTGAGGATATTTACAAAGAACTGAAGGTCATATCCGATAGGAATGCAGATCCGGTAAAGGTATCAAGGATCGTGTCGGAATTTGAGGATAATTTTGCAGCGAATGAAGTGCACTGTCCCAATGAGTTCAAGAGTATTTGGCGTGAGAACGCTGGAGTTGCAGGCTATAAAGACATACGTCCTGATAGATATGCTTTTTGGTTTCGGGACATGTTCCGAAGCGTAGATTATCTGAATTGTTCTTTTGAATATCAGACGATGCTTGAGCACATTGTTTCAGATCCACGTTTCGATAAAAAAGAGGCACCGGCCAAATACGCTACAGTAGTGATGAGAAAGTCATATTGCCGCAAGAACATTCCGTTCGCTGCGTTTAATGATACCTTGTTGGTTAATGTGGAGAAGATGCAGGTCATCAAATGGGCAAACAGTACAAGTACTCACCCTAT
Organism: uncultured Prevotellaceae bacterium; assembly: GCA_947176655.1. Lineage (GTDB taxonomy): Bacteria > Bacteroidota > Bacteroidia > Bacteroidales > Bacteroidaceae > Physcousia. The sequence continues at coordinate 3,336 of CAMWRK010000093.1, forward strand.
TGGATACTTGGGTGGTGAGGTTTTGGATTTGGAGCAGCAAATGGCCAATGCTGCTTTGGCTTATAGTCGGAAACGATATGACGAGGCTTATCGCATTTACAGGGGAATTGTGGACAGGCAGCCCAAAGAAGGAGATCCGTATTATCGAATGGCAGTAATGCTTTATAAAAGAGAATACGGCAGGAATATGACAAAACGTGACAGAAACAGATTGGTACTTGAGTATCTGGATAAGGCTATGCAGTATGGGAGTTATGCTGTAAGGGGTTATGCCAATAACATGAAGTATTGGCTAACATGTTAGTGTGGTGATTTATAGTTAACCAATAAAATACAAACGAAAATGAAAACAAAACTTATTTTGATGTTAGCATTATTGACAACAATTATGATGTTACAGGGGTGTTGTGATGATTGTGTGCCAGATAAGGCAAAAACAAAGGTTATTTCGAACGATTTTATTTTCAGAGCAAAGAACCTTTCGGTAGACAATGGAAAACTGTCGGCTATGAGCGGTTCTGTAACAATAAGTGTCACATGGACGGTCAATATTGTTAAGGACGGCCAGACCATATCTGTAAGTAATTCGTCAAAATCAGATGAATTGCCGGTATTGGCAGGCAATGAAATAGAAATCCGTTTTGAGCCTTCGCGTGCCGAAGAGACCGAGGCTTTCTTCACAATGCCAGATGGCTCGGTTCACCGTGCTTCGGCAGAGTCTCCGTCGTTCATCTGGACTGTGCCGTCAGACTTTACGCCAGGAACGGAAATCAAGGGCGAAAGCCACTATGAAACAAAAGACTATATCTACGACATGCATGGCGTAATAACTCTTGTTGAATTGAAATAAGGAAAAAGTATGATAGTATCCGCATGGGGTATATGGGGGATGGGTGTGTTTCTTGCCATTCTATCCGGTTATGTCATCACCAGATTTTCAAGGACAATGGGCGACACCAAAATTGCTGTCGGGTGTTATTCATCCATAATACTCACAGTGCTGTTTTCGATAGCACTTACGTATGTAGCTGCATCTGTTGTTGTCGTTAAACAAAATAACGGTGAGTTCGAATACGAAACAAAGAGAGCCTTCTTTAGGTATGAAGGTCATTCTGTCGCATTATGTAGTGAATATATAGACAACCGGACAACCGAACACTTGGTTCTGTACCCGGTCTACTATGGGGACGCTAATTCTTCTGATGTTAGCTACAAGGATGTTCAGTTGTTCCAATCAAATACATTCGAGAAGTTGCTTCACACTCCTGACCATTACTTTTATGAGCCATCCTCGATATATACGAGAAAGAAGGATAAGGTCGTGTGTGAATGGATACTCGAATCTGCGACCAAAGTATTCGAGAAAGCAGAGACGGAAAGACAGCGCAAACAAAATATCTTGAATAAGTTATACAAATGATTTGTCCGAATTGCAAAGCAGAGGTTAGACATGGTGTATTTGAGTGTCCATCATGTAAGACCGCTCTCTGTGCGAGGTATCGGGAAATGTGGAATCAATACAAACATATCCCTGTACAATGTCCTGATTGTGGACAAGTGACGGATTCGTTAAAAGTATACCGTCTTCCTGCCGTTGTGGTTTTTATAGGAATTTATGCCAGAGTGGCGAGTAAAGGTCATATCGGATGTCCATCTTGTATGAGAAAGAAGATTCTCTTTCATGGTATGACATACAATATCGTCACAGCTAATCTGATTTGGCCATTCTTGATATTGCCTTGGACAGTAGTCAATCTACTCCGTACATTATCCAAAGGGCATTCATCAGAAATCATTGACCATATAGACAATCAAGTCGAAGGCGTTTGATTCAACCAATTCTGGTTTTGGGCGCGGTTGCGCTACTGACTCACGCTATTCTTGCCTTTGTACTGTATACAACAAGAAATCCCTTGCCCGATTGGTTGTGGGCAAGGGATTAAAGTGATAGTGTGTCGCTTGTGAAACTACAGTGTTCCGTTATATGGCCACGTACTCTATACGCTGTTTTTTGCTGTTTCCGTCTTCGTCAACAATTTCTGTTTCGGTGATAATACAGTTTTCTGTAAGTTTGATAATGTTCAGTACCGATGTCCCCCCATAGGCTGACATTATCAGCTTGTGAGTGCTTTCGTCATATACGTAGTTCGCAGTTGCGCTCTGTCCATCTATGGTCATAGTGTATTTTCCGTTGGACTTGAATGTTATGGTCATTATGTGCGTGTACTCATGATCATAGCCTTTTACTCCTGTTACGAACATCTTTTTGTCATAAATGAGTGAAATAGGCCCAATGGTGTTCTCTTCGTTTTCGTTGATGCGTGAATAAAAAGTAGTATATTTTTTTAATCTTCCTTCCCATTCTTCCCATTCTTCCCTTGTTATACCTATTACTGTTGGTGTGAGAGCAATGATTTCATATGCTGACCAGCCACCATCGTAGATGCGAAGGGCATGAGTCTCCTCATTATATGTATACTCGCCAGTTTCTGGTGCGCTTCCGTCAAGATGATGCCACAAAAAGACACCGTTCTTGGTAAATCCGTATATCTTCGTTCCTGCCACGCCCCAGTCGCCATAGAGCAGCTCTTTCGAGCCTATTTTATATGGCGTTTCTGGTGTGACTGGAGTGTTGCCTGTGTTTTTCTGCATTGTAAACGTAATGCCATCCTCGTCAGTTATTGTTAGCGAACTCTCTGATATAGATTCAATGTACCATACCATAGTCTCGCCCTGTAGTGTAATCTTCAACATAGGAGGATTGCTGCTGTATTTCCACTTGAATGAAATGGTTATCAGGGCACTGTTGTTAGCCCTCGTTGCTGCCTCAGACTTTGCCTGTACTATCAGCCTGCTATACGCTCCATCGTCGTCGTCGTCGTCATCGAAATCCGATGTTTTGAATACACCGCTACCGTTTTTGTTGAAAGTGATGGAGGTTGTTTCGTCCATGTCCCATGTTCCGATAAGCTCTTTCGGCGTGCCATCGGACATGCCGGATTCATCAGAATCGTCATCCTTGCTGCATGCGGCAAGGAACAATGTGAGAACTCCCACAAGGCAACAGGTTGGGAACATGTTGCCCCAGAATAACTTTAATTTAGTCATTTTGTTTGATGTTGCTCCAATGGCTCCTTCTTGGAAGGTTGTTGTTGATTATTGGGTTGCCACACAAAAAATGAAAAACGTGGAGCCGACCTGTTGCTCGTTTCACGATAGAAAGGCCTTCGCATTGCCCGACAAGTCGAAACGAGCAACGCCGAAAGCCCCACGCTGATGTATGTATAAAGGTCACATCTCGGATATATGCAGACTTCTCAGTCTTTGTCCGATGGTGACATATAATACATCCCACGGGGCGTTCCCGTTGCTTTGTTTTTGACTTGTCGATGAATTTGCGAAGTTCTTCTATCGTCAAAACCAAAGCGTACAGTTACGCCTTTATTTATATGTGTGTGTCATCCCGAACCCGCCCATGTGGGCTTTCGGCAAGCATGACGGTGCAAAGGTAGCAAATATATATCAGATATGTTGGTTTTATTGTAAAAAAAACTTTTGGTTCATTGTAATGCCATATCGTTTTGCTACTGAGCCACACCATGCCATATACAAAAAGGAATCCTATAGGTGGTCATAGGATTCCTTTACAAGTCTTATAGTGATGTGCTTTTAATTATTGCCTTACCACCATAACGTGAAGTTTTTCTTTTACACCGACATTCTTTATGTATACTTCCGCTTTGTTGTCCGTTCTGGTGATAATCTCGTAGATGATTTTAAGCTCACCTGCATTCACGTTTATGGTCTTGCCGGATGTCTTGTATGCTCCGCCTCCGGTGCCAAGTGAGCCGGTGAAGTAGCATGTACCGTTGTTGTAGAACGTGATAGAGGCACGCAGTGATGCAAACTCCGGTTTGGAGATGTCATACCATACGCCGTTACTTTCGATGGAAGTCGTTGTCCATGTTCCATAGATAGATTCTATCGGCCACTTGAAAGGTTCGTCATCATCGGAGCATGATGTGAAACATAGTAGAGATGCCATGAGCATCAGGGAGAATAGCTTTGCTTTCATTTTGTGATGTTTTTATGTGTTGGTGCAATATTGCCGGTGTAGGGGGCTGCTGGTCATGCACCTACCTATAAAAAGAAAAGCGCAGGCCTTGCCAACGCTCTCAGGCTCACCACAAGCCGCATGTACAATGGTTCGGTCTGCGCCAATATAGGCACAACTCCAATTGTACATGCATTTTGCTCGGTGCTGTTGTTCGAGATGGTGATTCGAGAGCGTTTGAGCAGTATGATTCTTTTGTGTGCCGGCATTCATGCCGAACACATTGCAAAGGTATGATATTCTATGCTAAAAAGCAAATATACATTCCTTTTTATTCGTAGCCATGACTTATTGCAGCTCTGTTTTGCCGGTGGTGCGGTTATTAGGATACATCTTCCATGTCTTCTATTTTAACGAGGCTTTGTCCGTTCACTATGAATGCGGAACGTACGCGTTCTGCCAGAGAGAGGCGTATGGCTATGGTCATGCAGATGTCCCCCGTGTCCTTGTAGTCCTGCGACAGAATGCGCGGCTGCAAATCTTTGACCATGCGCATGACCATGTTCATCTGTTCGTAGCCGAAAGTAAGCCTTAGACTTGTCTCCACGAGGCGTTCGCCGAAAGAGCCTGCTGCCAAAGCCTCTGCCGCTGCCGTCCTGTAGGCGGCAATCAGTCCGCTCGTGCCGAGTTTGACACCTCCGAAATACCTTAC
>CAMWRK010000094.1 GCA_947176655.1 uncultured Prevotellaceae bacterium
CGTAAGATCGTCGGCAGCGTCAGTTGTGTATAAGAGAATGCTCGTTTGTACAAAGATATAAATTTCCAACCTCATCTCTCAGCAGATGGGATGGCAAGAAACCACACGACTTTACAAGTTCTTCGACATCTGGCATAAGCGGATATACTCTCACGGATGAACCCATCCTTTGGTTTGGATGATTATTATCATATACGGCCATAACATAGTATTGACGTTTTTCACCAAACTTAGATTCGTAAATACCCGGTTCAAGCACACCTACCCAACAGAGTCGTCCATCATCGAGCTTGTCGAGAGTGAACTGAGGGAAACACTTAGCCATAGCAACTTTTTCCTTAGTAAGAAGCATCGGATTGGCATCATACCACTGAGTTGCAAGCACCCCTTTTGGTGCTGCTATTTTTACGGCATTTGGATCTTGCTCCATTGCATCTCCACCTTTTGACAACATAACAGTTTTAGCGCCACGTAATGCATCTGCAAGCTCTTTTCTTCTTTTTGCCTTCATACGAGCTACAGCATCTTCGCCAGCAAATTTACCAAATGGAATGTAGACTGTTGCACCTTCATTATCCATAGCTCCACCTTTTGAAGTAACTTGAACTGGTTTGCCTTCAAAAATACTTTCACGCAATTCGCGGCGCTTTCTTGCCGCAGCATCTTCGCCAGCAAATTTACCTCCTGGAATGTAAAATGGTTTGTTCATCATATATATTTTTTTTCTTCAATTGAGCTGACTCCAATAACTTACTCCGTTCTTTTTGATTTGAAGTATTGCCCATAGCAATATCCATCCGAACACTGATCCGAACACCATAATGGAATTTAGAGACATAGAGCTTACATACCGGCCAATTTCCGAGTAAGCATCCGATATAAGTTCCATTGCATAAACACCTACACAGGACAACACGATGGACGCCACAATAAGTACATAAAATCCGGCCTTTTTCCAATTGAGTAACATCACATAACCTACTACATTACATATAAAACCGATTACTGCTTGACCTGATAATATCATGGACGCATCCTGTAATTGTCCATATGCATGAGAGTAGTCAATACCTGAGGCAGCGAGCCCGGTAGCATAATAACCAAGACTACTTAACTGGCTTCCCATTAAAAGCCCCTGCACACCTGACAATGCGGAACACACAATACAAAACCATAGCCAGAAAGTTACGAAACCATGACGCTGACGTTGCTTGTTCATAGACTCAGCGCACTGCTGCTGATAACCTTCGCCGGCAAATTTGCCAGCAGGAATGTTGAAAGACTGTTTCATTTTTTAATTGTTATTAATTGTTATAGTTGTTATTATTGAAATCGTATATTTGGAACTTTTGGAAGTGAACAGCCAGTCTGGTTCATCGATAACTTGGTTCTGAGTGCATGTCGGTGGCGCTCTGCCTCAGCCCTGTGTTTTGCGTCCTCGTAGCGGTAAAGCTTTTCCATGGCACGTATGAGGACAGATGCTGCAGTTGGAATAGTTGTGTACTCACCATAAAGAGGATCTTCATAGTCAATGCACTGCATATCACGCGCCACATCATTGAGCAATGCGGGCATTACGACTACAGTAAACGGATCTTGATCCGGAAAAAGCGTTTTGAAATCCGGCGAAACAGGTGTCACAATTATCCCAGGATTGCCGAAATTCTCAAGACCTCCATCATGATATTCAACCACAACGCTGTAATGTGTACCTCCTGGATTATACAACGAATCCAACATGCCGAACCATTCCAATTTGCCCCACTTTGTTGTTCGTAACTGGAACCCCGGAAATAGACGAGACATCATCAGCTTTTCCAGATACAGTCGTTCCGGATTTTCTTCATACCAATGTTTAGCAGTATTATTCATAACTCATTATATTACGTACCTATCGAGTTGACAATTTGCTTGCTTATGCACATGTATCGCCAAGCACCCAGTATTGTGACTCCCAAACAGAAAGTAGCAAATGGAAGTATTATATACATACCGGAATCCATATAATCTGTCCTCCAATACCTTTCGAAGATCAAATACACGTTAATATAAGCAAGAGCAGTAATACACATGAAAGCAAATATCACTGCACCCCATACACATAACCACCAGGATTTGCGATATATCACAAAAAACTTAGGATAATGTTCTAACATCAGTCTATCCACCACCAACTGAGGAAATTGCACACTGGCAGAATATGAATTTGCATATTTCAATGCACGACGCTTCATCCTAAGAGGAGCAAAAACACCACCTTTGGAAGCTTCCACACGCAATGCGTCCAGAATTTGTTTTTCAACCTCGGTCATAGAAGAAGAACTACCAATGGTGGTTACCGTACCATCGTCATTAATTTTAAATGCTGACATGTCACCCATTTTCTATATTAAGTATATTATCACTTGATTCTATAATAGCCTCTATCGGCAATAGACCACACCTGACTTATATATATCTTCTTACACTACATTCGCATCTGAATAATGGTTTTCCACAATTCTGACAACGACCTAACGAGACATTTCCCGGCATACGTTCCGAATTATCGCGCTCCGCTTCTATGTCCCCTATGTCATTTGCCGAAAGATTGCTTGGATTTGGTATCATTGTCTCTGCTGTTTGGCTGCTCCAATTATCTCGTTGTCCAGTCCAAGCATTTACTATCGGTGAGCCGGAAATGTCAATCCTTACATTCATCGGAGATTCCACAGAACCTAATTCCTGCAGAGCCCGCTCTTGCCTGTCGAAAAACACGAGCAAATCATTGAGTCCATATCCACGCATTCCTGCACATCCTTCTATATACTCCTCAACTTTTACGTCATATACATCTATAACTTTATCATAGAATTTATCTGCGACAGAATCCTTCCATCCGGAACGAGTTGCCTCCGCCTGAATCTTAAGTTTCTGAAGAATCTCTTTCGTTTGCTGTACAAAATCCGGTATCATACAAATTTTGATTTCATTTAGCGCGTACGCTCGTAAATTCTGGGACATTTACATATAGGTATAGGCCGATTACAATCTGGGCAAATTGCAATTGCACTAGGCTGCTGAATACTACTGGATGGTATAAGTTCAGATTCCAATTTTTGCTTGGCCATATTGAATCGCTCTGCCCTAGATGGCATTCTGGCTTCCATGTCATTCATATGCTCAGAGGCCGCCAAAAACGGTTCGCCACTTGCCACAGTCCTATTACCAACTCCCAGAGTATCTGAAAAATCAACCGTTAAATTCCGATTGTGATACCGCCCTAGTATTTCAAGTATCTGATCAATCTTATCACACCCCTTTTTGGTATGCTCCTCTGATATTGACCTTATCCATTCCTCTGCGCCTGTATACAAAAAGCCCCTTTCCTTGTATTGTGCTTGAACCTCTGCACATTCTCTAACTATACTTACACATTTTTCATACCGCGCCTTGCACTCATCACGATATTCCAAACAGCGGTCATATTCGTTCTTACATTTATCACAATGACTTTCTGCACGTGCCGCAGCAGCCGCCTTACTTGCACAACTCGGTCGCCACTCTCCGTTACCGTCCTCATCTTCAACCCAACGCTGAGATGCACAACAAGAACTATACGCCGCATTAGCTCTACTCAATTTTTCTTGAGCCTGTTGCATAATTTCTTCTGCCGTTTTCAGCGCCGTTTCCGCTTTTTCAAGTTCCTTTCTGAGATATTCCTCCAGATCCTTATACGCCCTCAGTCTGTCAAGCAAATAACTGTCAACAGCATTCAGAAGACGTCCCATATCCTCCCTCCAGGATTGCATTGCTCTTTGAAGAGCGGTTATATCAGAGTGACTTTCAATATAAACAGAACTTTCCTTCATCACCTTATTCCCATACGAGCATTTTCAGCTTTTCGCAATAATTCAATCTTGGGAGGAAGAACTTTCATCGCCCACTCATGATACCGCTCTCCTATCGCATGAATATCTTCCATCTTTGGCTTAAACTCCTGTTCAAACTCAATATATTTGTCGTCCTTCCAATCCTCGCCAAGCAACTTCATTCCATTATTAACAACCTCATAAATTTCCTCAATATTTTCAGACAATGAGATAATCTCATCTTTAAGCACCTCCAATTCGCTGGATGTTACCTGTACTGTACTATCTGTATACATAATCGTTTCTATATGAAAATCCGGCCACTAAATGTTATTAATACTCTCAAGGTATTCACGTAGAATTCTCTCAATATAATGCACATTATCCTCAAACTCTTCGATATCGTCCGAGAGAGGCTTGATTTTCTCTTTGTCCTCATTGAAGTTGTCTCTGAACGTCTCAAATTGACTGTCCTTCCATGTACACGCAACATTTTCTATCGCAGCGTCTGTGCGTCTAAGCTGTTGCATCAAGTTCTCTACTGCATCAAGCATCTTATTACGAAAGACTTTCAATGCCTCCACATCGTTTATTGTTGCATCCATATTACTATATTTTAATCACCTATTTAACAAAAATGGTATCTTATAATCTCCGTTTTGCATACTATAAGGTTTGAATTTATTGAGTATGCGGTTATGCTTATTATAGTAGTAACCTCTGAATACCGAACTGGGGCGATTTACAACATATAAGCGGCTTGCCACATCACTACCAATAATATGATTGGAGCCAGATTCGTCCATCTGAAATACCACACGATGTTCAAAGAAGTTAGTCACATTAGACTCCAATTGCCTAAGATTCAGTTCGTTGTCAACCTGCAATATTGTAAACACACCAACCAATGGCCCACTATTCAGAATAAAGCGCATTAGTTGTCCGGCCTCACTCACAGTATCACCTCTACGACCTCCGAGCTTGAATGCCTGGGCATATTGGAAACCATAAATTGAAAGCCATATATGCTTTTGTGTCTGTCCTTCATCTGCTATTCGTGATTCTATTTCGCTCTTAATTTCCTGCAAAGCGGCAATTACGTCATCCTGGCGTGTCGCACATACATAGTCAAAAGCATCATCCAGATGATGGAACGTATCATTTATTACATTCGTAAGAGGATTGGTTTCATTACGCAGGAAGTTAAAGAGATAGAACTTAGCTGCAAAGTCGCTGTATTGACTAATGACACTATTAGTCATAAAATATGCTGTTGCTTCCGCCACAGACGGTTCTCCTCCAATGACCAAAATGTTGTCATTGGATGTCTGATTAACTGATGCACAAACGTCTGTCGTGGATATGGCTATTGGTTCTCCAATGTGCACGACAACAGATGCCGGAACCACTTGCGGCTTTATTGTCGGACGCCTACTCCGAAAATCAGGTAGTTCGCTACTATGGAACACAATCGAATCATTCTGTAATTGCCCTATGCTTTCTGCATGAATATACAGGTTCGTCAATATGGAATCCATACTATTGTTGTCTATATAAAAGGTCTGCACTTTATCATTAGCATCCTTAACACCAGATTCCGCATTATAGATACACTGTCCAGTACTTAGTAAAGGCATGGTTGATTCGCCTATTAACGGCAAATCCGTAGGAGAACACCTAAAGACAATGCGGTTTGCGATCAAATCCCTTGGAAGCAAGCCATTGCTCAAATCCGACAACTTCTGTGTCGCAAGAATCAAGTTGATTCCAAACTTGCGGAACTCCTTGATGATAATCTGAATAATAACCTGAGCCTGTTTGCTTATAGCATCAGTTTCGTTTTCAAAAAGTTTTTGGAACTCATCAATAATAACTAATATCCGAGGGCAATGCAACTCCGGATGCAAACGTTTCAAATCAACTATACTACTTATTTTATCCTTAGCAGTACTATAATTGCGACATAGAGCCATACGCCGCTCGCCTTCTTCTTTAAGTCGGTTCAGAATGCTTAGACCAAACTCGCGTTCGGCCTCCGGTGCAATAACCTTTGCATGAGGCAGTTTATGTTCTGCATAGGTATTGAACTCAACTCCAGAGAAATCCATCAAATACAATTCCAACTCTTCTGGAGAATATTTCATTGCCACATTGCAGATTATGGTGTGTAAAAATACACTCTTACCAGAGCCTGGTATTCCAACAACAACAGCCGAATTCTGACCGCTTTGCTGTGTAATGGACAATGTTGCAAGGTCATTGTTCCCTGAGATGCCAAATGGAATTTCGACCCTATTCGCACTGCAGGAAGACCACCATTCAGACATATCTGGAATAAAATCTGACACGGAAACTACGGTATCTTCCCTTAATTCGCACCTTGAATTGACTTCCTTGACAATCTGCCTGAGGTCTGATTCGGAAAGAACATCAAAACTGATATCACTCTCCAGTATATCCGTATCGTCTGATATCTTCAATACACCCAATACGTTGTTCGTACTATCATTAAAATTGTAAACACTGGCTGTATTACGGAATGAGTCAAGGTCAAATGCATCTGTCTCTCCATCGGTCATACCATCAATACCATCATTTGAAGATAGAATGACAATATATATACCAACTTTGGGACCTACTGTTGCCAACCTCCTCAACACCTCAAGGGCATCTGCACGCAGGCCATGCGGAAAGTTCTTGAGCACTAGCAAAATATTAGGCTCCTTATTCTCATGTGTACTGTTATAATTCCGAAGTGTCAAGTCCTTTTTTACAAGCAAATTACGAATAATCACGCTTGCACGTTCCTGTAAAGAAAGTAGCAAATTGCGCACCTCATCTGTACGTGAGATGACATTATAAATGTCTTTATCGAGCAGTTTAAAGGAATCATCAAGCCCTGTCATGTAATCCGTGTCAACGACATTTGTAATAATGGCATGAGCCGGATTGCCTGCGTACAGCTTGCCAATAACCATATTCACAAAATCAATTGCTCTGTCCTCTGAGCCCTTGTCATAGGTGACACAAAGGTTCTTGTCTCCAAGAACCGAGAGAAAATCATTACGGCAAATATTCACATCATCCAGTGGGTGAAGCAACGAAAAACGTGTATGTCCTGTAATAATGTTTGAAGTTGTAAAAGTATTATTATCCGCACTCAGGCGTTTCAATTCGTACATATAACGATTGTTGATTTTACTTGCGACGCCGTTAACTGTACCTGTGATTAAGGAAATGACCTTACGACTCAAAGATGCGTTACAGCAGGCATCGCAGAGTTCTTTAGCGAGACTTAACAATGTGTCGAATATATGGTGATATTCTGAAATCACAAAATCAAGCTCGGCCTCCTTTGTAGGGAACACCCTATTGAAGGGTAATTTCCCAACCACTGCCAATTCCTGAATGTGACTAATAATTCCTGAAAGCTTTTCGTTGCTGCTCTGTGAAACAGGTTTAACATCCTGTTCGGCAAATTCCACGCTTGAAAAAGCATCCAGTGCATTAAGCAATCCCGGTATTTGGCATAGCTTAAACCAAGTAACCATACCATCAAGACTGATTTCAGTATCCTCAGAAAGCGAAACCGAAGCCAATGCCTTCAGATTGTATGGGCCATAAGGGGTTCCATACCTGCGGATATAAAATATAGAACGTTCATTAAATGAAGGCACAACATGCTTATAGGTTGCCTGCTCATGATTCGCAAAATTGGCATTTTCGGCACAAGCCGTATATTCTTCGTTGACATCGCATAAACTAAAGTCCAGCGAATCTACCAGTTCTGCATACTCCGCAGCCTGCTTCCACTCATTCGTTTCCGTAGAAAGAACCAGTACATCTGGAGTTAGATGCATATCTGCAACTGTATCAAGTGCAAACGGCCCAAAACGCTCATCATCAAGCTGCGCATAATATAAAGTTTGTATCATACTCGTTCTGTAAGAATGTTTACTATCTGTTCTGCTATGGATTTTCTGAAGCCACGAACCTCAATGGACGTACGCCCTGCACTGCTGATAACCACATCTGCAAACAATATACCGCTGTTGAGGTGTACTCCGCAAATGCTATGTCGTGGGATGACAATCGTTTCATATCCGAATGGCCGACCCTTGTAATAAATGACACTGTCTTTGTCTATTTCAATGGTATCTGGATACAAGACTTTGGATTCTGACGATATTCTGCTTGCTGTATAGATTGGCATATCTCTAT
>CAMWRK010000095.1 GCA_947176655.1 uncultured Prevotellaceae bacterium
CAAAGGGCGATTAGCGCAGCTGGTTCAGAGCATCTGCCTTACAAGCAGAGGGTCGGCGGTTCGAATCCGTCATCGCCCACACGCATGAGGATGGCTCCTTAGCTCAACTGAATAGAGCATTTGACTACGGATCAAAAGGTTGCAGGTTTGAATCCTGCAGGAGTCACAAAGAGAGAGGAACAGGACGATAGAGTTTGTTCCTCTCTCTCTTTATGTATGCACAAAATAAAGGCGGTGCATCCCGGAAAGACACACCGCCTCTGCCATAAAGTTATGGTCGACTGTCCAATAGTCTCACTGCTTTCTGTCCTTCTTATGACCAGGCATAGGCTTGCCGAGCATGCCCTTGCCATGCTTCTGACCGTTATGGAACTGTCCGTTACCACGGCCTTTCCCTGACTGCAACATGCGGGACGCCTGACGGGGAGGCAACATCTTGCGGAATTTGGCATAATACTTTTCGTTCAAATCAACCAAAGCCTTGCGACAGGCGAAACGGTTCTTCATATTTGCATCCATTTCAGCCTCCGTCAACTCCGTGCCTTTCCGTTCCTTCGCAACGTGATACTTTGCACGGACAGCCTTCACCTCCTGACGATATTCGTTCAAGAGAGTTTTGAAAGCCTCACGGTCTTCCTGCTTCAACTCAAAGTGCATACCGCCCTTCTTCTTGTGCACTGCGCTATGTTTGCACTTCCCGCACTTCGTAGTGTCCGATTCGTGAGCCTGCTGCGCACCGGCAGCAAGTGTCATGCCCATGAGCAATAGAAACAACAACTTTTTCATAACTTAACTGTGATTTACAATGATTTGGTTAAACATTCGTTTCTAACATCGTCTGTTTTTGTGACAGAGACAAACAGAAATGGTTTAATGCACATGCAACGAAATAACATGCCGTTTATTTTGCCGGAATATTGCTTATTCGTATATTTGCAACACAAAACGTCACTAATACATACTACACACATGCCAAAAATAAAGACCATAGGCATACTCACCTCCGGAGGCGACTCTCCGGGCATGAATGCCGCCATACGCGCTGTCACACGCGCAGCCATAGCCAACGACATGAAGGTCAAGGCCATATACCGCGGATATGACGGACTGGTAAACAATGAGATAAAGGACTTTACAACAGAGAACGTCAGCAACATCATCCAGCGTGGAGGCACCATACTGAAAACAGCGAGAAGCAAGGAGTTTACCACAGAGGAAGGACGCCGGAAAGCCCACGACAACATGGTGGCCAACAACATCGACGCCCTCATCGTAATAGGCGGCAACGGCAGTCTGACCGGCGCACGCATCTTTGCCGAAGAGTACGACGTGCCCTGCATAGGTTTGCCCGGAACCATAGACAACGACTTGAACGGCACAGATCTCACCATAGGCTATGACACAACGCTGAACACCATAATGGAATGCGTGGACAAAATCCGCGACACAGCCAACAGCCATGAACGCATATTCTTCGTGGAGGTGATGGGACGCGACGCCGGATTTCTGGCACAGAACAGCGCCATCGCCGCAGGTGCCGAGGCAGCAATCATCCCCGAGGACAGCACAGGCGCCGACCAGTTGGAGATGTTCATAGGACACGGCATACGCAAAAGCAAGAAATCATGTATCGTACTGGTAAGCGAAAGCCCCAAATGCGGTGCCATGTACTATGCCGAACGCGTCAAAAGGGAATACCCGGAATACGATGTGCGCGTATCCATCCTTGGCCACCTCCAGCGCGGAGGCAGCCCCAGCGCCCAGGACAGGATACTGGCCAGCCGCCTGGGCGTGGGAGCCATACAGGCTCTGACCGAGGGACAGAGAAACGTGATGATAGGCATCAGAAACGACGAAATCGTGTACGTGCCCTTCTCCAATGCCGTGAAGAGCGACAAACCGTTGAAGAAAGAACTCATCAACGCTTTGGCCGTATTGTCCACATAAGCCTGCCATGCAACTGATAAACCTTGAAGCCGCCATAGCCGGCAAGGCTCCGCACCTGCGAAAGAATATTCCCACATGGCTCATACGTATGGCCGAGCGGATAGTCTGCCAGGAAGAGATGAACGACATACTCACACGCCTCGGACATAACAAAGGTGCCGCCTTTGCCAAAGCCATGTCCGAGGACATGCACGTCACATACACTGTGCACGGCATGGAGAATCTGAAACGCGACGGGCACTACATGCTTGTAAGCAACCATCCACTCGGAGCATTCGACGGCATATCGTACATAGGGGTATTCGGCAGCTTTTTCCCGCACATCAAGGTCATTGTCAACGACCTGCTCATGTACATAGATCCATTGCGGAGCGTATTCCTGCCCGTAAATACCATGGGGCGGCAGAAACGCGAGGACATGGCGGAACTGCAAAAGGCATACAATGACCCGGAGACGCAGCTCATCAGTTTTCCAGCCGGCTTCTGCTCCCGCTATATCGGAGGAAAGGTACAGGACATCGAGTGGAAAAAGAGTGTCATAAAACAGAGTGTAGAGGCAGGGCGCGATATCGTGCCAATATACTTTGACGGAAGAAACTCCATTGCCTTCTACGCCCTTGAATGGTTGCGGCGCAAGCTGGGAATAAAGTTCAACATCGGTCTCATCCTGCTTCCGCGCCAGATGATAAAGACAGCACGCGGCAAACACTTCGGCATCTACATCGGAAAGCCCATACCATACCGCCACTTCGACAAATCGCGTACCGACGAGGAGTGGGCACAGTGGCTCAGGGAGGAATGCTACAGACTGCGTCCATGAACAACCATCTCTGTCCCACAGACACCACGAATGCCCGCACACAAGCCTCGAGAAACATTCGACACATGAATATCAAGCCTTTTCGTGCAAAATATCTGGTATCCGTGGTGCTTTTACACTTTTATTTCGTACCTTTGCACCGCTTTTCCTGATACCGGTCAGGACTGGCAAGAGAGAAAATAACAATTATTGTTTCACCTTTAATTATTACCGTACACTTAGTATGGCAGATTACAAAAATGTAGCTCCCGTTGAAGGCTTCGATTGGGAAGCTTTCGAGAATGGCAGCACCGCCGAAGTAAGCCTTGAGGCTCAGGAGCAGGCTTACGCCGGAAGTATGAACAAAGTCGGTGACCACGACGTAGTGGATGGCACCGTAATTGCAATGAACAAGCGTGAGGTTGTCGTAAACATCGGCTTCAAGAGCGATGGCATCATCCCCACCAGCGAGTTCCGTTACAACCCAGAACTGAAAGTCGGTGATACCGTAGAAGTATACATCGAAAACCAGGAAGACAAGAAAGGACAGCTCATACTGTCTCACAAGAAGGCACGTGCCGTACGCTCATGGGATCGTGTCAATGAGGCTCTGAACAACGACGAGATTATCAAGGGCTATGTGAAGTGCCGCACCAAGGGTGGCATGATTGTCGATGTATTCGGCATCGAGGCTTTCCTGCCCGGCTCTCAGATAGATGTCAAGCCCATCCGCGACTATGACATCTTCGTAGGCAAGACCATGGAGTTCAAGGTTGTGAAAATCAACCAGGAATACCGCAATGTTGTTGTCAGCCACAAGGCACTCATCGAAGCCGAGCTGGAGCAGCAGAAGCAGGAAATCATCGGCAAGCTGGAGAAGGGTCAGGTACTCGAGGGTACCGTCAAGAACATTACCTCCTACGGTGTATTCGTCGACTTGGGCGGTGTTGACGGTCTGATCCACATCACAGACCTCAGCTGGGGTCGCGTAAGCAATCCACGCGAGGTTGTCGAACTTGACCAGAAGATCAATGTCGTTATCCTGGACTTCGACAACGAGAAGAAGCGCATAGCACTCGGCCTCAAGCAACTGACTCCCCATCCTTGGGACGCTTTGGACAGCGAGCTCAAGGTTGGCGACCACGTTAAGGGCAAGGTTGTCGTTATGGCCGACTACGGTGCATTTGTTGAGATCGCTCCCGGCGTAGAGGGTCTTATCCACGTAAGCGAGATGTCATGGAGCCAGCACCTGCGCAGCGCACAGGACTTCATGAAGGTAGGTGACGAGGTAGAGGCTGTTATCCTGACACTGGATCGCGACGAGCGCAAGATGTCTCTCGGCATCAAGCAATTGAAGGACGATCCATGGGAGAACATCGAGACCCGCTTCCCCATCGGCAGCAAGCACACAGCCAAGGTACGCAACTTCACCAATTTCGGCGTATTCGTAGAAATCGAGGAAGGTGTGGACGGTCTGATTCACATCAGCGACCTCAGCTGGACCAAGAAAATCAAGCACCCCAGCGAGTTCACCAAGGTGGGCGAAACCATCGAGGTATGCGTACTGGAAATCGACAAGGCCAACCGTCGTCTGTCTCTCGGCCACAAGCAGCTGGAAGAGAATCCCTGGGACGTATTCGAGACTGTCTTCACACAGGATTCCATCCACGAGGGCACCATCATCGAATTGCTGGACAAGGGTGCCGTTATTCAGCTTGAATACGGCGTAGAGGGCTTCGCCACTCCCAAGCACCTTGTCAAGGAGGACGGCACGCAGGCCAAGCTGAACGAGAAACTGCAGTTCAAGGTGATTGAGTTCAACAAGGACAGCAAACGCATCATCCTGAGCCACAGTCGTATCTTCGAGGACGCACAGCGCGCCGAAGCACGTGCTGAGAAAAAGGCTGCCAGTGCAGCACGCAAGTCTCAGACACGCAAGGAAGAGACTCCGGCCATCCAGAACCAGGCAGCAAGCACCACCCTCGGCGACCTGGACGCTCTGGCAGAGTTGAAGGCCAAGATGCAGAAGGGCGAATAATCCCTTGCACGTTTATATCCGACAGTGTTCCGGGATAACGGAACGCTCCGGAATGTCACACGGAGGGACGGCCTTATACGGTCGTCCCTCTATCATTATCACCGACAAGAAACCATGGAACCTATATCACTGTACATCCTGGGCTGCGGATCGGCCAAGCCCACACTGCGACACCTCCCATCGGCACAACTGCTGGAACTGAGGGGCAAATCATACATGATAGACTGCGGAGAGGGTGTACAGACAACCATGCAGAGAGCCGGACTTGCAATGTTGAAAGTGGGGCACATATTCATCAGCCACAACCACGGAGACCACGTTTTCGGGCTTCCGGGACTGATAAGCACGATGGCCTTGCTCGGGCGCACCTCACAGTTGCACATACACGGTCCGGAAGAACTCTCCGCTTTTCTGGAGACAGTGCAAAAAATATATTGCGAGGCTATGGAGTACGAAGTAATCTTCCACCCCATACGCACGCGCGAACATTATCTTATATATGAAGACCGGAGTGCCGAAGTCTGGTCTATTCCGCTAAGGCATCGCATTCCGTGCTGCGGTTTCCTGTTCCGCGAAAAGCAGTCCCTGCCGCACATAAGGCGCGAAATGATAGACGCTTTCGGCATACCAGTCAGCCAGATAAACAACATCAAGGCCGGAGCATCGTGGACAACAGCCGACGGAACTGTCATTCCACACGAAAGACTTACCATACCTGCCATTCCGGCAAAATCCTACGCATATTGCTCCGACACGAGGTTCACACCTGGATTGGCAAAAATCATACAGGGTGTCAACCTGCTGTATCACGAAGCGACCTTTGCCAATGAACATCTTACACAGGCCGAAAGAACAATGCACTCCACAGCACGGGAGGCAGCTATGACGGCAAAAGCGGCCAATGCGGGCAAACTCGTCATCGGACATTATTCTGCCCGTATCAAAGACGAACATGCGCTCCTAAACGAGGCCAAGGACGTGTTTGCGAATACTATTTTAGCCCGCGAGGGACTTCGAATTGACATTTTGTAGCAGAAAACCTTGTGCATATAAAATAAAAACGCTACTTTTGCGTTAACGAAACTTAGAAAACCGGATGAAACGATTAGGCATCATATTGTTCTCCATGCTTCTCCTTGCGAGTGCCCCCTCCGTGGCCAACGGACAGACGGATGACGGCATGGGTACGGAAATGGATGCAGTCAGCCTGAACATTCAGAACAACCGCGCGCACATCACCAATGCAGATGGGAAAAATCTGGAGATATACAACCTTACCGGAGTTCGTGTAGCAAGCATACACATAGACAGCAATGACAAGCACATCACCCTAAGCCTGAACCGCGGGTGCTACATCATGAAAGTGGGCAAGGTGGTGCGCAAAGTCACCATATTGTAAATACTTACACAGACATATAACCGCTGCCATGCCGAAGACATGGCAGCGGTTTTTCATTTAAGCCAGATACAAAATCATTATATCCAAGTCCGGCAAAACAATTCACAGGAGCAACCTTAAACCTTTCCCGGCAGGCAATGTCCAATATGCAAGATGTGCAACGAAGAACAACTGATACGGCAACTGAGCAACTCTGCCACGCGCGAGAGAGCCTTCGGCATTCTGGTGCAGGAGTTCCAGGAACAGCTGTATTGGCAGATACGCAGAATGGTAATCGACCACGATGACACTGATGACATACTGCAAAACGTTTTCATCAAGGCCTGGCAAGGGCTTGACCGCTTCCGCGGAGACTCAAGGCTGTCAACATGGCTTTACAGAATAGCAGCCAACGAGAGCATTAACTTCCTGCAAAGCAGGAAACAGTTTACCGTCAGCCTCTCCGACACCGGCGGCACAGAGACGGACAAGCTCAGACAACAGTTGGAAAGCGACCCATACTTCGATGGAGACGAGACAGAACTGCAACTGCAACTGGCCGTGCAATCCCTGCCGCCCAAGCAACGTCAGGTATTCAACATGAAATACTTTCAGGAAATGAAGTATGAGGAAATCAGTGAACTTCTCGGCACCAGCATCGGAGCACTGAAAGCGTCCTACCACCATGCCGTACAGAAAATAACAGCATTCTTCGAACAATCTGACTAACAAACCATCACATACACTATGAATAACCGACACGACACCGATGAACGGAAGTTGCACGGCATCGCCGCAACGACACACGGACACAACCCGTTTAGCGTGCCTGACAGGTATTTCGACACCCTGCCGGAACACGTAATGCAAAGAATACGCCGGCAGGAGGCCGCGACAGACGACAGCACCGCAGCAGGCCGCGACAGACGACAGCACCGCAGCAGGCTCTTCGTGCGCATGACGGCAGCCGCCGCACTGACCGCATTCTTCGCGCTGACCATGACATACACGAATATATGGACACCAGACACGAGTGACGACACAAACCTCTTTCTGGCACATGACATAGAATACACCGACGAACTTCTGGACTATGCCATGCTTGACAACAGCGACATAGAGTATTATCTGACCGAAGCCGCCTACTGACTGCCTCCACACCACGAAAAGTACCCCCATAACACTCCATCAAAACAATCCATACGACATGACAACAGCTATGAGACAAATTACATTCCTACTGCTTCTGGCACTTCTATCTACCGGAACATACGCACAGCAACAGAAACGTAACCATAAAATGCAGGCACCGCCCCACATCAACCAGCAGGAGTTTCGCCAGCACGTACAGAACTTCATTACCAAGGAGGCCAGCCTCACAGAACAGGAAGCCAAAGCCTTCTTCCCAATCTTCAACGAATACAAGGACAAGCAAAGACAGATACACCAACAGATACACGCTCTGAAGAACAACAAGATCAAGGAGGGGAACGACAAGGCATACTACGAGTGCATCATGAAGATAGCACAACGGAATGCCGAAGTCGCCGGCCTGGACTCTGCCTACTACAGGAAACTCTGCAAGGTAATATCCGCCGAAAAACTGCATAAAATACTGAACATCGAAGACCGCATGCACCGTCGCATGTTACA
>CAMWRK010000096.1 GCA_947176655.1 uncultured Prevotellaceae bacterium
AACGGTTCTCTCAAGGCCAACAGTTTTGCTGCCGGCAAGATGGAGGACAGCAACGACCGCGTCATCAACCAGCTCATTGTCGCCAATGTGCTTGAGGAGGGTCCCTGCCAGTTGCAGATGGGGCTGACGGAACTCAAGCCCGGTTCCGTATGGAATACCATGCCGGCGCACACCCATGACCGTCGTGTCGAGGCATATTTCTATTTTAATGTACCTGAAGGCAATGCCATCTGCCACCTTATGGGAGAGCCTCAGCAGGAGCGCCTCGTGTGGCTGCATAACGAACAGGCAATCATGTCGCCTGAATGGTCCATTCATGCTGCGGCTGGCACTTCCAACTACATGTTCATCTGGGGTATGGGCGGCGAGAACCTCGATTATGGCGACATGGACAAGGTGTCGTACACCGACATGAAGTAGGCATGAGGTCAGTTTGTCCCGGACAAATATCTGCAAACGTGAGTAGCCATTGCGATAACCAAAAGATTTAACCTATGAAAAGAAATTTGTTAGCGGTCATCATGTTTTTGGCCGGAGCATTGGCATTCCAGGCGACAGCCAAGCCGAAAGCCAGACACATAGTTTATATTGGCTTGGACGGATGGGGGGCGTACAGCGTCCCTAAGGCTGATATGCCAAACGTACGGACATTGATGAGCCAGGGGTGCTACACGCTTCATAAGCGCACGGTGACCCCTTCGTCAAGCGCGCCAAACTGGGCATCCATGTTCATGGGAGCCGGCCCGGAGTTACACGGATATACCACTTGGGGAGCACGCACACCGGAACTTCCATCGCGCATTATCTTGAAAAACAATATTTTCCCGACCATCTTCCAATTGTATCGTGATGCCTGCCCTCAGGCCGAGATAGGTGTTCTGTACGAATGGGACGGAATCAAGTATCTCGTAGATACTCTGTCAGTAAGCTACCATGCTATGGCACCGGATTACAACACGTACCCGACAGCCCTTTGTGAAATGGCAGAGACTTACATAAAAGAGAAAATGCCTGCGCTTGTGGCAATATGCTTTGACAATCCCGATCATGTGGGACATGCCGACGGTCATGACACGAAGGCCTATTACGAATGCCTGACGAGGCTGGACGGTTATATAGGTCGCATTATTGAGGCTGTAAAAGAAGCCGGTATGCTGGAACAGACCATATTCATCGTTACCTCCGACCACGGGGGCAAGGGCACTGCACACGGCGGTATCAGCATGGAAGAAATGGAAACCCCGTTTGTCATATCCGGCAAGGGCATAAAGCAAGGCGGCGAGTTTGAGGAAAGTATGATGCAATACGATGTGGCTTCGACAATGGCTTTTATCATGGGATTGAAACAGCCTCAGGTATGGATAGGCCGCCCAATGACGCAGGTATTCAAATAAGTCTACAGTATATAATGCCGGTACATCGCTTCTACGCGTGCGTGTGCGTATTATATATAATGTGTAGGGCGGGATTTGTGCTGCCAGAAGATGTGGTGCAACTGTTTTATGGCTCAGGTCTGATGCTTTTACCAGAAGAGGCCTTTGCAAGGTTCTGTAGCAAAGCTGTGGATGTGTCACTCGTGTTATGTTGACAAAGCATTTCAGTTGAAAAATCATTACACGTCAGCGCTGTTCCTGACTGAATCCGCCCGATGCCTTCTGTGTAAAAGCTCGGACATGTGCATAGAACAGTAAGAGGTATGGCGGGGCATGTGGAATTTCAATACGTAATGTGCTTCTCGTTTTTCGTATTGACATGTCGTTATCTTGCTGTACTACAAACTGTTGTTGTGCTGTGCGGGCGATGTGTAGATGCGTGTCATACCATCCTGTGGCAGGTGTCTCGCATCCCCCCAAAAAAGACACCGCGGTCTTCGGGTCGAAAGACCGTGGTCTTAAGCGCGAAGACCGACGGTCTTAACGCTTAAGACCACGGTGTCTAAACCTCGACATCACGAGGGCTATTTCGGGACACCGTGAAAACGCATTGTAGAGACCGATTCAGCCCCTCCGAGGATAGCCGGCAGTATATTGAAATATTCTGACATAGGTTCTCCGCTCACCACGCTCACCCGTTCCTCCACTGATCTCCTGCTGAGCCGATGTTCTGTGTGTCGCCATGGCGAGGACATTGCCTTGTTCTCACGGGGACGGCCTTTTGTCTCTGCTAATGTCCTGTGGTTGACAATACGAATGATAGGGCTTAAAAAAACTTTGTCACTGTGGTAATGATTACCGTGATGACAAAGTATGATGTTATTCATCAGACATTTTTGAATGGGAAAACCAACCATAGGGTTTCCCATGATGCAAGTGCCGGCTTGATATTTGCTTGGGCAAATGCAATGCGCCGGAAACCTGTCATGGTTCCCGGCGCATTGTGATAGGGCTGTACCTTATTTATTATATGGAGGCATCCTTGTTTCCTTATTCCGCTTCCTTCATCTTCCTGGCCATTGCGGCAAGTTCGGATTTCAGAGCTTCTACCTTCTTCTGCATCTGGTCTACGAGGCTGTTGCCTTTCTTGGACGAGGCAGAGAGGAAGCCGATGTTGTTTTCGTAGGTACGAATCTCTGCCTCCAGTTGCTCGTATATGCGTTGCATGCGCTGACGGTCGCCGCCTGCGGCCTCCTGTATTTTCTGGAATCTGCCTGCCGTACGTGCCTGGATGCGTGCTCCGCGTGCACGGTCATACAGTTGGTCGCATACCTGGCGGTATTCCGCATAGGCCTTGTCCTTTTCCTTGAACGGCACGTGTCCTACGGCATTCCATGCGGCCTGCAACTCCTTGACTTTGTCGATGTCAATGTCGCCCTCTGTGTCCAGCAGTGCCTGTAGGTCGGACGTTATCTTCTGTTTCTGTTGCAGGTTCTGCTTCTGTTGGTCGCGCTCTCCGCTGTTGGCTTCCTTCTTGGCATCGAAGAAAGTGTCGCAGGCTGTGGTAAACTCCTTCCACAACTGATCGCTGTATTTGCGTGCGACGGAACCGATAGTCTTCCATTCTTTCTGCAGGGCTACGAGGGCATCCGTAGTTGCGCGCCAATCCGTGCTTGTGCTCAGTTCTTGGGCTTTCTGTATGAGAGCCTTCTTCTTCTCAAGGTTCTCTGTCTGTTCTTCCTTGATGCTCTTGTAGAACTCGGCCTTGCTGGTGAAGAATTTGTCGCATGCCTGGCGGAAACGCTCGAAGATAGTCGTGTTCAGCTTTTGCGGAGCATAGCCTATGGTGCGCCATTCCGCCTGAAGCTCAAGAACTTTCTTGGTGAGGCTTTCCCACTCAATACTCTTGTCCTGCACTTCAATCTGTTGCAGAATTGGCTGTATCGCTTCGCAAAGTTTGGTCTTCTGTTGCAGAATTTCAGTCTCGCGTGCCTTGATGCTCTCGAAATGTGCCTGATGTCTTTTGTTTATTTCTGTGGAGGCGTTCTTGAAGCGTGTCCACAGATCCTCGCGCAGGTCGCGTTCTACAGGGCCGGTCTCTTTCCATTGCTGGTGTAGTGCCTGCAATTGTCCGAAAGCACTGATTACGTCCTCGGTGTTCTGCAAAGCTTCGGCTTTCTCGCAAAGCTCGGTCTTTATCTCAAGGTTCTTGCGGAAGTCGTAGTCGCGCATCTCGTGTCCCAGTTTCAGGAGATCGTAGTACTGCTCGGTGTACAACTGGTAGTTTTTCCATACCTCCGTGCTTTGTTCGGCTGGAACGGCACCGATTTCTTTCCATGTCTGTTGCAGTTGTTTGAAACGTTCGAAGTTGGCTCCGGCCTCCTCTGGAGTGGTAGCTAACTGCTGTATCTCCTCCAGAATAGCGTTTTTGCGCTGGAGGTTGTCGGCACGTTCCTCCTGTATGCGTAGCATTTCGGCTGCGCGACGTTCGCGGATGCTCTGCATGGCTTGGCGGAACGTTTCCTCCAGCGGATCCATTACTGGAACATAGGCTGCGGGGTCGCCACCCTGTTCAATGTACTCCTGGCGTGCCTGTTGGATCGCCTGGTTGTGGTAACGATAGAAGAGTTGCTTAAGCAGTTCTACGTTGGCCTTTTCGGGGATTGCGTCGGCCTGAGCCAGTTGTTGTGCCTGGGCTACGACCTCTTCCTTGGTACTGAGCTGTGTATTTTCGATGTTTTCCATATATTCGGATAATTAGGGGTTATATCCATTTCTTATGTCTGAAGAACCACCATAATAACAGGGTTATGCTGACCGTAAGCACAATGGCCACAGGAAAGCCCCACCAGACCTGTTCCATGCCGTTGATCAGGTTCATGCCGAACAGGGAGGCTATAAGTGTGGGGAACATCATGATGATGGAGATGGAGGTGAGCATCTTCATGACCTGTGACATATTGTTGTTGATGAGGTTCGCATAGGTGTCCATGGTAGAGTCTAGAATGTTGGTGTAGATGCCCACGGTTTCCCTGGCCTGTGCAAACTCGGTGTTTACGTCTTCTATCAGTTCGGCGTCCAGCTCGTCTACCTTCAGCTTGAACTTCAGTTTGGCCAGAAGGGTTTCGTTGCCTCGTATGGAGGTGACGAAGTATGTCAGCGAGTCCTGCAGGCGGGACAGGGCGATGAGATCGGCGTTGTCCACGTTGCGATCCAGATTGCGCTTGCTTTGGTCTATGAGAGCCTGTATCTGTTTCAGACGTTTCAGGTACCACACGGCACTGCTGAGAAAAAGTCTGAATACCATGTCGGTGGCATCGCTGAAGCCGAGCCCCCGCCTTTGCTGGTAGGTGACAAAGTCTATCATCATGTTTGTTTCGAAGTAGCATACAGTGATGCATATGTCGTTTTTCATGATGATACCCAATGGGATGGTAGTGTATGGCGTGCGTGAGCGGACTTCCTTTACGTAGGGGATACGCAGAATAATCATTGCCCATCCTTCGTCGCGGTCGTATCGGGGACGTTCGTCTGTATCGGCAATGTCGCCAAGGAAGTATGTAGGTATGCCAAGTGTCTGTTCCAGGAATTGGGTGTCATCCTCGTCAGGACACGTCACCTGAACCCAACAGTTGGGAACCCATTCTTCGATGGTGCGAAGCCCGTTATGTGTGTTCCAGAAAGTTCTCAATTCGCAATGCTTTTAGCACCAATCATGTTAATTGGCTTACAAATATATAAAAAAGAATAAAAGGAACTCGTAAATGTGTCCATTTTTGTCGGAATGACGGTTATTTTGGACTTTTTTCTCGGAGTGCGGCGGCAATGTCGTTGGTCAGTTGCACGAATTGTGATACGGACAGTTGTTCCGGACGCAGAGAACTATACGGGTGTTCCACAGGAATCAGGCCTTTGAGCGAGCCGCGCAGCATTTTGCGCCGCTGTTGGAAGCTCTGCTTGACTATGCGTGTCAGCAACTGGACATCGCATCCGGGATCTGTCACCCCGTTGCGGCGCATGCAGATGACTGCCGAATGTACCTTGGGTGGAGGGTTAAATACTCCTGGCGGTACTGTGAACAGATATTCGATCTCATACCACAATTGTATCAGAACCGTAATGATGCCAAAGGCTTTGGTTCCGGGCTTCGCGGCCAAGCGTTCGGCCATCTCCTTCTGGATCATGCCGGTGCAACAGGGAATGTAATCCTTGTAGTCCAGCATCTTGAAGAATATCTGAGAAGATATGTTGTAGGGATAGTTGCCGGTGAGGACAAAGGGATTGCCGTCGAAAGTGCGGTCGAGGTGCATCTTGAGGAAATCGTCTTCAATGATGTTGTCCTCGAAGAGCGGGTATGTGTCACGCAGATATTTCACGCTTTCGTAATCCAGTTCCACAACTTTCAGCGGTCGTGGCTTCTGCATCAGGAACTGCGTCATCACCCCCATGCCCGGCCCGACTTCCAGTACCGGTATGTCGGGAAATGCATCTACTGTATCGGCTATGCGGCGGGCTATGCTGAGGTCTGTCAAAAAATGCTGTCCGAGAAACTTTTTAGGCTTGACGAGGGACATGTACAGGATTTTTTTTGTATTTTTGCATACGAAGATACGGAGATTTAGGTAATGTGCCAAAAGATTTGCACTTTTATTTTGTGAGGACAGTTCTGAAGAACTTGCTGAGAATCGGTTTTCCTCTGCTTTTGGCAGGAGCGATATTGTACTGGATGTATAGTGGCGTGGAGTGGGAGACTGTGTGGAAAGCCTTGGATGGGGGCATGAATTGGTGGTGGATGCTGCTGAGTATGCCTTTCGGTATATCTGCACAGGTGTTCCGGGCCATGAGATGGAAGATAGCGTTGAAACCTTTGGGCGAGACACCGAGACTGTCCACGTGTTGCAATTGCATTTTCCTGAGTTATGCATCTTCTCTCGTTGTTCCGCGTGTGGGAGAGGTGTTGCGTTGTGGAGTTCTGGCAAAATATGAAAACATAGAATTTCCAAGATTATTCGGTTCTGTAGTGAGCGAGAGGGTGGTGGACATGTCGATGGTGTTCCTGTTTTCTTTGGTAACGATGCTGACGCAGATACCTGTTTTCCTTGACTTTTTTGACGAGACGGGGTTGGGACACGATGCTTTCCATGTGGGGCTTACCGGTACCGGCTGTATTGTTGCGGTTGCATGTGTGCTGTCTGCCGTTGCGGTTGTCTGTCTGTTGCTGAAGAAGATGGGACTTGTCGCACGTGCTAAGGTCAGGCTTGCCGGATTGATAGATGGTATGACGTCTGTGGCACGTTTGCAGAATCCCTGGCTGTTCCTGTTGTACAGCGCAGGTATCTGGGGCAGTTATTATATGCACTTCTATGTCACATTCTACTGTATGGACTACACCTCCGGTCTGGGACCGGCTGCTGCTCTTGTCGCTTTTGTGGTGGGTTGCTTTGCCGTCCTTGTGCCTACGCCGAATGGAGCTGGGCCGTGGCACTTTGTGGTGAAGACCGTACTGATGCTTTATGGTGTGCAGGACAATGATGCTGCCGTGTTTGTGCTTATAGTGCATACGCTGCAGACTATGCTGACGGTATTGCTTGGCCTTTATGCTTTGGTTGCCTTGGCTGTTACACGGGCAGCGGACAAGGCTGTGGCCGCGACATCGGATTCAACTGTCGTCGACAACAAAGAGCATCCAGAGAACAAAACTAATAACATAATAAAGTAGAAAGTAATTTATGACTATCAACGAACTTAACCCACGAGAGATCTGGCAGAATTTCTATCTGCTGACACGTACCCCGCGTCCGAGCGGGCATCTGCAGAAAGTGCAGGAGTTTCTGTTGGAATGGGCTGCCGAACGTGGCATTGAAGCATTCAAGGACGGAGCTGAGAACATTGTGATGCGCAAGCCGGCTACTCCAGGCAAGGAGGGATGCAGGACGGCGGTTTTGCAGGCTCACATGGACATGGTGCCGCAGAAGACAGACGAGAGCACCCATAATTTTGAGACCGATCCCATAGAAACCTGGGTGGACGGCGAGTGGCTAAGAGCCAATGGTACTACGCTGGGAGCCGACGACGGTATAGGCGTAGCTGCTATTATGGCAGTGATGGAAGCGAAGGATTTGGAACATGGTCCGCTGGAGGCTTTGATTACGTCTGATGAGGAGACCTGCATGTATGGTGTGAACCATCTGAGTGCCGACACCTTGAAGGGCGATGTCCTGTTGAATATTGATAACGAGAATATGGGCGAGTTTGTCATAGGCAGTGCCGGCGGTGTCAATATCACAGTCACCATGCAGTATCAGGAGGTTGAGACTGATGCCACTGATGTTGCTGTAAAGGTAAGTGTTTCCGGTCTGCGTGGCGGTCATTCCGGACATGACTCTTATACACATCTCCGAGCCCACGAGACCGAGGCTGATCTCGTATGCCG
>CAMWRK010000097.1 GCA_947176655.1 uncultured Prevotellaceae bacterium
CAACTGCCCGAGAAGATAATTCAGGCGGGCACGAGGCAGGCTGCCCTTCTGATGGCGGATAACCTTTCTGAGCAACGGAATGGCCTCCTCATACTGTCCTGTCTGTATCAGCCAGGCCGTGCGGCTGTTGTCATAGCTCTGCTGCACCCCGAAGCCCAGACTGTCACGGGACATCTTGCGAAGAATGTCCTCGGCATCGTAAGGCCACTCCAACGCCACATAGCAACGTGCCAGCCAGGCACGTGCCAGGTTGGCCACCTCGGGTTGGGTGGCATACAGACGTATGGTGTAGTTAAATGTGGAGGCAGCCTCTATGAACTCCCCCCTGCGGAACTGGCTCTCACCCATCATCATCCAAGCCCGCCACAGATAGGGATTGAACTCCTTGCGTGCAAGATAGTCCTTCATCTCCTGCGTGCGGCGGCGTCCGGGCTTTACCTGCGGCCGTTTCTTGATACTGTGCAGCTTTATGGCCTTCTCGCACTTCTCTATGGCTGTGGCATAGCTGGCCTTGCCCATGTCAGCCGTACTCTTGCTGGTACTGATGTACATAGGCAGCAGACTATTGTAGTCATCCTTGTGTCCCTCCGTCTGGGCATCCACGCCTTTGCTGAAAGCCTGCTCGCCATTATACATTATGTTATAGCGTGCCGTCATGGCATGGTAGAAACGTGTCGCAGACGTGTTCTTTTTGGTAGAACACGAAACGAGGGTGCAGAGCAGAGCCGGCACCAGCATACGTATTATGGAAACGTCCCTGATTCTCATTGACAGCTATTTATATAACGTACAGCCGTCCGCCTTTATTGCCGGCGCTCCCCTATAATAAGGAAAACCTCATCTTTAAGTTCGTCCGGCAGTTCCACCTGGCGCAGCTGCAAAGAACGAATCCACCCGGCCACCTCGTCCTCGCGCATGGTGTAGAGGACATATCTGAATTCTTCTATCTCAGGCGGCAGGTATTCGTCAGAGGCCACACCGCGAAAACGATCCAGTTCCTCGTCCTCATAGTACTCGACATCCTTGCTCACAGCAGCCAGCAGACTGTCTTTCTCGCATGTCTCGTGCATGCCGCAGCATTCCGCATCCGGGGCGATCACCTCCGCCTCCTTGCCGCTCATAGCTGTGCCAGTTTGAATCCGGCCACAAACAGCCAATACCAGAAGTCAGGATAGGACTTGTCCACCACCTCTGGATTATTAATGATTATGCAGCCGCGTTTCAGAGCAACGGGGGCAAAGGCCATGGCCATGCGGTGGTCATCATACGTATCTATGACAACATCCTGCGGATGCCCTGCCACTGCACTCATCTCTCCTTCCCAGTACAGTGTGTGGTCGCCATCCACACCCACGACAAAGCCCAGTTTGAGCAACTCATTCTGCAATGCCGCCAGACGGTCGGTCTCTTTTATCCTGAGTGTCTGCAACCCGCCGATGCGGAATGGAACGCCAAGCATGCAGCATGTCACCACCACTGTCTGAGCCAGGTCTGGACAGTCATTCATATCGCGCTCGAACCGCCGGACGACATGTCCCGTCTTGAAAACATATGCCCTGCGCTCGTCGAAAGTGGTGCCCACGCCCAAATCCGCAAACAATTCCCTAACCACAGAATCCCCCTGAATACTGTCGGGCCAAAGTCCGGGCAAAGCTACCATTGCTTCGCTTCCTCCGCACAAAGCCACCATCTCATACCAATAGGAAGCCGCACTCCAGTCGCTCTCGATTGTATAGTCAGGAGTAAAGACATAAGGTTGCGCCTCAACACGAATCTCACTCTCCGACAGCCAGTATGCCTTAGCTCCGAAGCCGCACATAAGAGCCAGCGTCATGTCTATGTAGGGCCGGCTTATTATCCCTCCCGTCAGTTCCAGCACAAGACCGTCCTGCAAAGTGGGGCCTATCATGAGCAGGGCACTTATGTACTGGCTGCTGACATTGCCCCGGAGGGTCACACGTCCACCCACAAGTCTCTTGCCGGTTATCCTGAGAGGAGGGTAACCCTCCTGCTGTTCATAATCGATCTCTGCCCCGATACTTCTCAATGCATCCACAAGCACGCCTATGGGACGGTTGCGCATCCGCTCCGTACCGGTAATCACATGTGTCTCCCCCGCCATAGCCGACAGCATCGCTGTAAGGAAGCGCATGGCAGTACCGGCGGCCTTTACGTCTATGACTTCGGGCATGTCTCTCAAAGCCTCCTCCACCACCCGGCTGTCATCACAGTCAGACACGCGCAACACGGGCAAGGAACTTCCACTCAGAGCACGGATTATCAGAACTCTGTTACTGATGCTCTTGCTGAAAGGCAACATGATGCCCTTTTTTATTCTATTATCGGGGGGCAGTATTCTTAACTTCCCATCATAGGAATAGAAATTTCGCATAGGCGAAAAAAAATAAATTGTCTATATTCTGCGCGCAAATTTACGAATTTATTTGGATAATACAAAATAAAGCTTTACCTTTGCACCGCAATCGAGAAATCGAATGCACCGCCACGAAGGGAACGGGATGTAGCGCAGTTGGTAGCGCACACGTCTGGGGGGCGCGAGGTCGCAAGTTCGAGTCTTGTCATCCCGACCTGAAACCAAGAGGAGCAGTTATGACAACTGCTCCTCTTGGTTTATGTGTGCACGCAGTGTTGTTCCTGACTGCCGGAACAGAACCTTTGCTTCAACTGTTCCATATACGGAGCGGAGTGTTCAAAGAAACGGCTGTATCCGGAACACAGGTAATTAAGTCCAGGCTCACCGTCGGCGGTTCGGGCAAATCGGTTTCTCGGACATTCTCCATGGCAGGCGAACAGCCAGCGGCACTGGCGGCACTGTGCAGGCAGCCCCTTGGTCTTCATGGCGGCAAAGGTGTTCTGCCTGTCGCTGTTGAGCATGTCCAGGATACCTCTGTTGCGGATGTTGCCAAGGTAGTACTCAGGAAATACGAAATGGTCGCAGCAGTATATGTCGCCGTTGTGCTCCATCACCGCAGCATGGCCGCACCAGTCCGAGAGAGAGCAGACACCTGGAGTGACACCCACCCAGTTGGCCAACGTGGCCTCGAACGTCTGCACGAACATCTCGCCGACATCGTTGGCGTACCATTCGTCAAAAATAGTACAGAGAAAATCGCCCCACGCCTCCGGAGTGACGCTGAAAGGTGCCACGGCATATTCCCCGTCGTCCATGACATGAGCCAGATGGCGTCCGTCACTATGCCTGCGTATCCTCTCGACTACGGGAGTGAACTGCAGGTATCTGCATTCGAGGTCGTCACGGAAGAAACGGTAGAAGTCCAGCGGACGGGAAGCCGTAATGTCGTTCACCACGGCCATGGCATTCCATTCCACCTCATAGCGGTCGAGCATTTCTATGCCGTGCATCACCTTGTCCCATGTCCCGCCTCCGTTGCGCCGCATACGGTAGGCATCGTGCATATCCTTCGGACCGTCTATGCTGATGCCCACCAGCCAGCCCTCGTCGTGCAGGAAGCGGCACCATTCCGGAGTGAGCATGGTGCCGTTGGTCTGAATACAGTTCAGTATGCTTTTCCTTCCGGCATATTGGCGCTGCCAGCGCACCACATTTCTGTAATAGTCCAGCGGGCGTATCATCGGTTCGCCGCCATGCCAGGTAAAGTTGACATCATCCGTAAACTGCGACTGTATGTATTCGCGTATGAAAACCTCCGTCAGTTGGTCTGACATGACATGTTTCTCGCCATTGACGTACAGTTTCTGTTTCTCAAGATAATAGCAGTAATCGCAGGCAAGATTGCAGTGCGCCCCGGCAGGCTTCGTCATGACATACAGCGGACGTGCAAAAGGATTGATGATGCTGCTCATCGTCTGTTACATTTATTCGAGTCCGTCACACAGCCCGCGACACACGTCTTCTCCCAGTCCTCGGTAAGGTTCTGTTCAGTATGACGGAACCTATCACTGCACTTGTGACCGTGCCGCACAGTATGCCGAGTTTGGCATCATTGAGCAAAGTCTGCATCAACAGCGGATCCTGCCCATCAAGGTCATAAGGATATGACAGCGCCGACATGAACATGCTGACCGTGAAGCCTATGCCGCAAAGCATGGCAACACCGGCAAGGGCAGGCCAGTCTGCGCCATCAGGCAACTGGACTATACGAGCCTTGATACTGAGCCAACATGCCGACATGACACCAGTGAACTTACCGACGACGAGTCCCAGGAAAACTCCAAGCCCCACACCCTCGAACAGGTTCAGCGGACTCATGCCATCGAAGCACACACCGGCATTGGCAAAGGCAAACAGCGGAATGATAATGATATTGATTGGATTTCGCAGAACATCCTCCATGTCCTGCAATGTGGATATGAGATGAGTGGAGGCAGATTCGATAGAGCGCAGATTCTGTATTTCCTCCTCCGTCAGCATGTGCGGTGTGCGTTTGTCGTGAGCCGTCACCTCATAATGCGGGAATGTGTCTATGTGCCTGCGTATACGCTCTATGTAGTATTTGGTACCATGGTTCAGACGGGCCGGAATGCAGAAAGCCAGCACCACACCGGCCATGGTGGCATGTATGCCGCTCTGGAACATGCACCACCACATGACTATGCCAATCATGAGATAGCCGATCTTGCTGTGCACATGACGGTATGACAACGCCAGACAGAGCACGACACATCCCAGAACACCACTGAGATGGGACAACGATATGTGGTCGGTGTACTTCACCGCGATCACCACAATACCGCCCAAATCGTCGGCAACGGCCAAAGCTGCCAAGAATACCTTCAGTCCGATAGGAACACGTCGGGAGAAGAGCGACAAGACTCCAAGCGAGAAAGCGATGTCCGTAGCCATGGGGATGGGCATGCCACGTTCCATGACCTCCATATACTGTGCATCGCCGGTGCAGTAACATGCGATGCCGAAGATGACGGTAGGCATTATCATTCCGCCTATGGCAGCCAGCACTGGCAGCAGAGCCTTGCGCACGGAAGACAGTTCGCCGCCGCAGAATATCTCGCGCTTGAGTTCCAGTCCCACAGAAAGGAAAAACAGGGCCATCAGAAAATCATTGATAAAGCCCCCGATGGTCAATGCATGGCCGGCATGCCCCAGCAGGTCTGTGCCGCCGACTATTATCTGGAGCGGCCTCTGCCAGACCTCCTTGTACCACTGACTCGTTCCGGACCAGTTTGCCGCCACAAGGGCAGCTACTGTTGACGCTATCAGGAAGTAGCCGCCTTCGGCATACTTCCTGATAGTAGACATAAAGGTATAGTTCTGTCTCATTTATATTTTGTACCCGCCTTATACGGGGCACGGTTTTATTGCTTCAGGCAGGCGTCAATGAATGCCTCCATCTCCGGCTCATGCTTCTCTATGCTGAAAAGCAGGTGCAACTGGTTGTTGGCACGCACGAAGTTGTGCTTGTCGTACTGGCACTTCCAGTACTTGTCGCCGCTGAGATAGTCCCAAAGGAAGCGTACGCACTGCATATAGGGGAAAAGTTTCACGGCGTATGGCAGGTTCTCTATCTCCACACGTGTCAGGAAACCGCCGGCACTGGCCAGATAGCCCTCGGTAAAGGCTTTGAAAATGTCCACATCAAAGCATACGGCATCCATATCCGGATTATCCTCGGCCACCTTGTTTGCACCTGTACGCAGGAAATCGCCATAGTCAGAGAAGATGAAGTTAGGCATAACTGTGTCCAGGTCAATGACACAGAGGACATTGTCCTGACGGTCGAACATCATGTTGTTGACCTTTGTGTCGCAATG
Organism: uncultured Prevotellaceae bacterium; assembly: GCA_947176655.1. Taxonomy (GTDB): domain Bacteria; phylum Bacteroidota; class Bacteroidia; order Bacteroidales; family Bacteroidaceae; genus Physcousia. The sequence continues at coordinate 5,773 of CAMWRK010000097.1, forward strand.
ACACACACGCTTAGGCAGCACACCCTCACGTCCCATACGTTCGGCCTTGCACATATATTCCGCACGGGCGTCAATCTCCTTGAGCATGGCCTGCACCTCTGGTTCGGCCACACGGCCTACGGGATCCTTGGCGATGACCTCGCGCAACTGTTGCAGACGGAATTCCATGTTGTGGAAATCCTTGATAGTCTCGCCGAGTTCCACGGGAATGTCGGCCAACATCGCCTGGAAGCGTCCGAACGCCTTGCCTGCCGCACACGAACTGTCAGGATTGACAGCCTGTTTGGTCACAGCGTCCTCAATGAATATCATCATGCGCCAGTACTGGCCGTCCACAACGGCATACAGCTTCGTGGCATCGTCCGCAGAAGGCATAAAGGTGAGCACCTTACGGTCGATATCGCTCTCCCCGGCAGCTTCCAGTTTCTTGCGGATATGCGTGGTAACGGCAAAGATATTGCGCATCACCAGATCCACATCGGGAAATACATTGGTATTGACACGTTGCAGGACATAGTTCGGCGCATCGGCCTCGGCAGTGGTAACCAGCAATGTGTCGTTGATAAGTCCGGCACCCAAAGGCTTGATTTCACTTACAGTGCCACGTATGGCGAAATGCGAAACGATGTTCTTTAGTTCATTCTGCTCCATAGTATTGATTTGGTTTTGTTTTCGCGCCGAAGCCGTACCGCCCGTACTTGTGCTACGGTCGCCGACAGGCGCGGTATAGGTTTGATAATGTTGTTATGTTTACGCAAATATATTAATTTCCTGTGACAAATACGGGGGCTGCATTGGGTAATAAATGTTAAAGACGCTCATTTCTCCCGATATTAGTTGATATGCCCACACTGCGGCGTTCCGTCCTGTGCCCATCCCTCTGCCCTCACCTGTAGCAGACCGGCCTTGGAGTTGTTGTACAGTGTCACACGCGCCCGCCCGTTTTCGTCAAGTCTGACACAAGGATTCCAATACAGTGTGCGGCGGTAGTCGGCCTTGGGCAAAGGCTGTGAAGAATAGTCCGGGGAATAGAATTCATCCGGAACCGAAAAGCCGCGCATCTTCCATCGCCTGTTCTTCTGATAGGAACGTTCCCCGCCGTTTTCTATCAACCGCAGGTCAACGGTAACGCCAGGAAGTTCATCGTATTCGTCGAGAAGGGCATTGCGCGGTGAGAAGTCGGTATACACGACCACCTTACTCAGATTCCACAGATAGTTGTATTTATCCAGCTGTGCATCCGACATATTGCTGACAAACTCCGGAATGCTTTGTGGCATGTCCGTCTTACGGCGGTTTCTTTCCGTATCAGAGTGCTCCGTATAGGTCTTGCCGTCAAAACGCATGCCCAACCGATAGTAACGGTTATCGCCCATATCGCCTATGTATGTTCTCGCCACATCACGGATAAAACGCGATGCGCCCATAAAATAGCCCGGTGCGAAACCGGCATCGCAAGTTGCATTGAAAGCCTCATAGGCATCTACGACAAAAGCCGGTTTCCAGCGTCCGAATCTTCTGCGGATATTTCCTCGTGCCACCACGACAACATCTGACAAATGCCGCACATCTACGTCTGTGCCGCCTGTACGCGGTGTTTCCTCCGGTATGGGAGCCAAGTGTGACTGGTAATAGTCATACGGTTTCGTGAACCGGGGATAGGGCATATCCAGCTTGACATAAAATTCGGGAAAGTCAGCCTCGTCACGCTGCGTGCGCCCGCTCTGTGTCCACACGGGAGGCTGTCCCTTCTTCCATTTTGCAGTATCGCTGGCGGCAAGGAAAAAAAAGAACTCGTAGTAGTATCTGGGGAAATCCAAGGAGAATGTACCGGTGCTGCGCATATCTCCCGACACGCCCTCGCTGCCGGGCTGGGAAAACTCGGCATGTACTGCAACAGGATGTTTCAGCCTGTTCTCTTTCTTATTGAAGAGGTCGCGCGCATCGTCAACACAGTCTTCCCTGTCCCT
>CAMWRK010000098.1 GCA_947176655.1 uncultured Prevotellaceae bacterium
ACCTGGTTGCTTGCCACCCCCCCACCTTGCGCCCCTCCTGGTGGGGCGGCGATACTCGTGGGTGTGGGCGCACATCTACAGTGTAGGGCCCCCACACCACCACGGTGTCTGAACCGACACATCACGATGACATATCCAGAAGACCGTGAGGAGGACATTTCAGAGACCGTAAAATGGCAGACAGCAGACAGGAAATATCACGACAACGGATGTCGGTTTGACAAGATATATGCTTATCCATACTGATGGACTACTGAGACGCGAAGGTTTGGACCGGGGAGACACAGTTACAGGAAAAGGAAATACGGGTTGTCCATGTGGACAACCCGTATTTCCGTCAGGCTTTCCGCCGGCCAAAAACCGGCTTCATGGCTTGTCTTACTTACGCAAACCCAAAGCCTTTACGATGTCACGGTAGCGGTTGATGTCACGCTTCTTCAAATAATTGAGCAGGGCACGACGCTTACCTACAAGACCTGTCAGAGCACGCTCGGTGCTGTGATCCTTACGGTTCTGCTTCATGTGCTCGGTAAGGTTCTTGATGCGGAAAGAGAACAATGCAATCTGGCTCTCTGCGCTACCAGTGTCGGTTGTACCCTTGCCATAGGTGGTGAAGAGCTCGGTTTTCTTTGCTGAATCCAAATACATGGTTTGTGTAAAAGTTTATTTGGTTTGTTACTTGTTTGCCGTGCAGCTTCCATACGTTCGGGCACTGCCTCCGGTCAAATGCGGGTACAAAGGTAAGAAAAATAACGCATTATAGTGGCGAAAACACAAGTTTTTTTGGCCTGCATATAGCATTTTACGTGTTTTAATGCGCGCGCGAGTATCCGGATACCTAATATTCTGTAACTTTGTGGCAGGTATTAAAAAAGGATTGTAACAGAGTTAAAGCAAGAATCATGCAAAGTATACGTAATATTGCGATTATAGCGCACGTGGACCACGGAAAGACCACGCTGGTGGACAAAATGCTGCTGGCCGGCAACCTTTTCCGCGAGAATCAGCAGACAGGAGAACTTATGCTGGACAACAACGAACTGGAGAGGGAGAGAGGCATTACCATCCTGTCGAAGAACGTGTCCATAGTGTACAAGGACACGAAAATCAACATCATCGACACCCCGGGCCACTCCGACTTCGGCGGCGAGGTGGAGCGCGTGCTGAACATGGCCGACGGCTGCATACTGCTGGTGGACGCCTTCGAGGGACCCATGCCGCAGACACGTTTTGTACTGCAGAAGGCTCTGGAAATAGGGCTGAAGCCTTTGGTTGTGGTAAACAAGGTAGACAAGCCGAATTGCCGCCCCGAGGAGGTGTATGAAATGGTCTTCGATCTGATGTGCGACCTCAACGCCACGGAGGAGCAGTTGGATTTCCCTGTCATCTACGGCTCGGCCAAGAACAACTGGATGGGCGAGGACTGGAGCACGCCAACAGGAGACATAACATATCTTCTGGACCAGATACTGGAGCACGTCCCCGCCCCGAAGCAACTGGAGGGCACTCCGCAGATGCTTGTGACCAGCCTGGACTATTCCAACTACACGGGACGCATAGCCGTAGGACGCGTGCACCGCGGCACCCTGCGTGAGGGGATGAACATAACCGTTGCACACCGCGACGGGACAAAGGAGAGGACAAGGATAAAGGAGGTGCACACGTTCAGCGGCATGGGACGCAAGAAAGCGACCGAGGCCGGTAGCGGAGACATCTGCGCCCTGGTGGGACTGGAGCACTTCGAAATAGGCGACACCATCTGCGACTACGAGAATCCGGAGCCGCTGCCCAGCATCACCATAGACGAACCCACCATGTCCATGCTGTTCACCATCAACGACTCGCCTTTCTTCGGCAAGGAGGGCAAGTACTGCACCAGCAGACACATACAGGAGCGTCTGGACAAGGAACTGGAGAAGAATCTGGCTCTGCGCGTGACCACTGTGGAGGGATACACCGACCGCTGGATAGTGAGCGGCAGAGGTGTGCTGCACCTGTCCGTTCTGGTGGAGACAATGCGCCGTGAGGGATACGAACTGCAGGTAGGCCAGCCGCAGGTGATATACAAGGAGATTGACGGCGTGCGCTGCGAACCCATAGAGGAACTGACAATAAACGTGCCGGAGGAGTTCAGCAGCAAGATGATAGACATGGTAACGCGGCGCAAGGGCGAGATGACCGGAATGGAGAGCCAAGGCGAACGCGTAAACATAGAGTTCAACGTTCCGTCGCGCGGCATCATCGGCCTGCGCACCAATGTGCTCACCGCCTCGCAAGGCGAGGCCATAATGGCACACCGCTTCAAGGAATACCAACCCTTCAAGGGCGAGATAAACCGCCGCACCAACGGCTCCCTGATAGCCTTGGAAAGCGGCAATGCCTATGCCTATGCCATAGACCACCTGCAGGATCGTGGCAAATTCTTCATAGAACCTCAGGATCAGGTGTATGCCGGCCAGGTCATCGGTGAACACGTGCACGACATAGACCTTGTCATAAACGTATGCAAGGCAAAGCAGCTGACCAATGTGCGCGCCAGCGGAACCGACGAGAAGGCACGCATAATCCCAGCTACGATATTCTCCCTCGAAGAAGCTCTGGAGTATATCAAGGAAGATGAATATGTGGAGGTTACACCCCACTCCATGCGCATGCGCAAGGTGATACTGGATCATCTGGAAAGAAAACGTGCGGCACGGTAACGGCCATACCCGACGGCATCCGGCTGAACAACAAGAAAGAACAGAATACACATCATGAAGATGAAAGATTGCAGAAAATACCTCGTGGAAGTGGCCGTGGTGGCATTCTTCGCCGTCATCAGTGTGGCATACTTCCTTGAGCCTGTCACCAGCGGCAAGATACTCTCCGGACACGACCATTCAGGAGCCACCGGCAGCGGCGTGGAAATGAACGAGTATCGCGAGAAGCACAACGGCGAACGGACCAGATGGACCAACACACTCTTCTCCGGCATGCCCACATACCAGATGGCTCCCTCGTATGACAGCACGGACTATCTGGCAACATTGAAACAGTTCTACAGCCTGTATCTGCCCACGGTGGCATCGTATGTCTTCATCATGCTGCTCGGGTTCTACATCATGCTACGCTGCTTCGACTTCAAGGTGTGGATGGCGGCTTTGGGCGCGGTGCTCTGGGCGTTTTCCAGCTACTACTTCATCATCATAGCCGCAGGACATATATGGAAGCTCTACACTCTGGCCTTCATTCCACCCACGATAGGTGGCATGGCTCTTTGCTACAGAGGCAGGTACGGATGGGGGCTCGTGGTCTCCGGACTGTTCATGGCATTGCAGATAGTTTCCAACCATGTGCAGATGACCTACTATTTCCTGCTGCCCATCTTCGCGCTCTCGCTCGGATGGCTACTGTCCGACCTGAGCCGTGAGGGCATGATGCGCTGGTTCAGAGGCAGTGCGGCCTTTGCCGCAGGGTGTGTCCTTGGCGTGGCCATCAACATTTCCAACCTGTACCACACTTGGGAGTACAGCAAAGAAAGCATGCGCGGCAAGAGCGAACTGAGCGAAAAAACCAAGGATCCGACCGACCAGACATCGAGTGGTCTGGAGCGTAGCTACATCACCGCCTGGAGCTACGGCATAGGCGAGACATGGACATTGCTGGTGCCCAACACCAAGGGCGGGGCAAGCATGCCTCTTACAGCCAACAGTACGGCAATGGCCAAAGCCGACAGCCGTTACATGCCCGTGTACCAGCAGCTGGGACAATATTGGGGCGAACAGCCGGGAACCAGCGGGCCGGTATATGTCGGTGCCTTTGTCTGCATGTTGTTCGTGCTTTGCCTACTCATAGTCCGCGATCCGATATGCTGGTCGCTTCTGCTTGCCACCATGCTGTCCGTGGCGTTGGCCTGGGGCAAGAACTTCATGGGTCTGACAGACTTTTTCCTGGACTACGTGCCCATGTACGACAAGTTCCGCACCGTGGCCTCCATTCTTGTCATAGCGGAGTTCACCATGCCGTTAATGGCTCTTATGGCCTTGAAGAAATTTGTTGAGAAACCTTCATGTGTGCGCGTGCGCATACCTTTTATTAATAGGACGGTAAATGCCATCTGGCTCTGTTTCGGCATTGTCGGCGGTCTGTGTCTGCTCTTCTGGCTCGTACCGGACGTGTTCTTCGGCAGCTATATCTCCGCCAACGAGGAGAGCGGCATCCGTTCGCTGGCGGCCAACGGATATGTCGACCAGACATTTGTTGACGGGCTATTGGCAAACCTTGCCGAAATGCGTCGTGCCATGTTCACAGCCGATGCCCTGCGCTCGCTCTGGGTGGTGGCGGCAGGAACGCTCTGCATGACTCTGCACTACTATGGCAAGTTGAAGGCTGTGCCCATGACCCTGCTGATACTGCTGATATGCCTGGCCGACATGTGGTCGGTAAACAAACGTTACCTGAACGACGGAATGTTCTCCTATCCCCGTTCCGTGGAGAAGACTTTCGCACGCAGCCATGCGGACGATATCATACTGCTGGATCCGGAATTGTATTTCCGCACGCTGGACATGACATCAAGCACCTTCAACAGCAACGACGCATCGTACTGGCATAAAAGCATAGGCGGCTATCATGCTGCAAAACTGCGCCGCTATCAGGAAGTGATAGAAGCGCATCTGGCTCCGGAAATGGGACGTCTGAGAGACGAGGTAATCAGAACCGGAGGCGAACTCGGCAACAGCCCGGCAGACAGCCTGTTCCCAGTACTGAACATGCTCAATATGAAATATGTCATCATGCCGGCCACGGACAGAAGCAAGATTGCCGTACACAATCCCCATGCCATGGGCAATGCGTGGTTCGTGTCCGAAATACACCGCGTAGACAATGCCGATGCCGAACTGGCCGCACTGGCTACGGAAGACTTGCGCCGCGTGGCCATAGTAGACAAGAAATTCTGCGGGATTCTCGGTAACGTGGATGCCGAAGCCGACTCTTGCGGCACCGATGTGAAACTGACAGGCTACGAGGCCAACACCCTGCGTTACGAGGTAAATTCTCCCCGTGGCGGCGTAGTGGTCTTATCCGACATATACTATCCTGGGTGGACGGCCACGGTATCCGGTCAGGAGGTTCCTGTGGCGCGCGCCGACTATATACTGCGCGCCATACGTGTGCCCGCCGGCAAGCACGAGGTTGTCATGACATTCGACCCGCAGACCGTACACACTACAGAGGCCATAGCATACGCAACACTGGCTCTGCTCGGCCTGATAACAATAGGAAAGATACTAACACTAATAATACACAGAAACAGAAAATGCCAGAAGTAGATCCTGCCTCGCCCGTGCCTCCGTCGGACAAGGCGACACAAAGCGGCTCCACGGACGAGGGCTTCAGTCCCAAGTTCACCATTGTCACAGTCACGTACAATGCCGAACATACCTTGGAGCGTACCCTCAAGAGCATATCAGGCCAGAGCTACCCGAACATAGAGCACATCATCGTGGACGGGCTGAGCAGCGATGCCACGCTCACACTGATACAGGAATATGTCGAAGACAACTCGGTATGCACCCATCCGCATGAGATATCCTTGATACGCGAACCCGACAAGGGACTGTACGATGCCATGAACAAGGCCATCGACAATGCCGGCGGCGACTATCTCGTCTTTCTTAATTCAGGAGACAAGTTTCACAGCCCCGATACTATAGAAGCCGTGGTCAGGGACGCAGCACCGATTTACGGACATAACAACGACCCGAACCGATGGCCAGCTGTGCTGTACGGCGAGACCGACCTCGTGGACAACGACGGGCATTTCCTTCGCCACCGCCGTCTGCAAAGCCCCGAAAAATTGCACTGGCACAAATTCATTGACGGTATGCTGGTATGTCATCAGAGTTTCTATGTGCGCACCGACCTGGCCCGCAAACACCACTACGACCTGCATTACCGTTTCAGTGCCGATTATGACTGGGCCATCCGCATCATGAAGGATGCCGATGCGGGTGCCCTTGCCCTGCACAACACCCGCCTCATCCTGACTGACTACCTGTCCGAGGGCATGACTACCAGAAACCATCGCCGTTCCCTCTTGGAACGCCTCCGCATAATGTGCCGTCACTACGGCTGCCTGGCAGCATTGCGTCAGCACTTGTGGTTCGTGCTGCGGCTCTCAATCCTGCGTTGAAAAACATCTGTCTGGAATATTTACGGCAATTGCCTGTAGTGCTACTTCCTGTGGATGACTCTGTCCATAATGAGCAGACAGATGCCGGCGCACAAGGCTCCGAAGCAATTGGCCCATACATCCATCCAGTCGCCGTTGCGGCTTGTAGTAAGATAGGCTTGCGCCAGTTCCATGATGCTGCCATAAAGCGAGGCAAACAGAACAAAGGCGATGATGCGGCACGCAGATGCCATTCTGCACGCCGTACACTCCGCCCCCTTCCGAGACACCGTGTCGGCAATAATGGATTCAATACCCAGAATCATGGTGAGGAAACCGTACATAATACAATGTGCCCATTTGTCAGCAAAACTGATGTCCACTTGCGGAAACTCCTGTGCCGGCATAAGGCTCAGCACAGTGATAAGAATAAGGGTAAGCAGTCCGAAGACATGTTCTTTAATGTAATCCATAGATTTTAGAGTATTCTCGAGCCACGCGGGCTTCGTTGTAGTTGTGTGCTGCGCTACGACGGGCCGACTCCCTCCATTCGGGATGAGCCAAAACGCATTCTATACCCCTGGCCAGATCCTCGCTGTCGCGGTAGCGTGCCACGTAGCCGTTCTCCATGTGCGTTATCATTTCCGGAATGCCGCCTGTATCGAACCCCACACATGGTGTTCCGCAAGACATGGCTTCGGCTATGGTGTTGGGCAGATTGTCCTGCATGGAAGGAGTGACGAAGCAGTCAACTGCCGAATAAAGCTGTGCCATCTCCTTCTCATCTCTGACGTATGGTATCGTGTGGATGTTCCCACGCTCCATTCCCGTAATGGAACCGAGCAACTGTTCCGTCTTCCCTCCGACAACCACCAAGTGCGGCCTTGGCGAATGCAAGTGTTGCAATGCCTCCAGCAAGTATCGCATACCTTTGCGCCCGTCCGTAACCTTCTGGCAGGTGAAGAGAATCAACCGCACATTGCGCGGCAGGGACAGCAGTTCGCGTGCATCCTGTGCATTGTATGGCCGGAAAATACCGTGGGGAATGCAGTTGTTGACCTGATGCACCACAGCCTGCGGCATGGCTTCAGCGGCCAGTCCGGCAATCCATCGGCTGCATCCCACAAAGTGTATCTCCCCTTGCCTGTACACCTCCTGCTTGCGGGCGAAATGGCGTTTTTCCAAAGCCGCTACTCTGCCGTTGTGCTGCGGCTCCTCCTCTTCCGTATAGTGTCGTATGCCGCGGAAAGGCCATTCGTCATGCAGAGTCCACACTATGCGTTTCCCGGAGGCAAGCATCCGTTGCAGCTGTTCCAGTGACAGCATGCCTTGGTTGACCCAGTGCAGATGTATAACGTCGGCTTCGGCATATTCCGGAGTGGAAAGTATGTCCACACCGTCAATCCCGAGGTCATACTGCCATGTTGCGGACACAGGCAGCAACAGGGATATCACAAGTCTGAGGCGGTCGATCACCTTTGGCAACCTGTTGCCGCCCGATGCCACAGATATGTCATCCGGCTGCCTGTCGCGCA
>CAMWRK010000099.1 GCA_947176655.1 uncultured Prevotellaceae bacterium
ACTGTCCAGTGCCCTTATGCCCAGACGCACCAGACGGGCATACTCCGCATCCTGACACAAGACAGACAACGGCAGAAGAAACAAGATGGCAAGAATCAGGTGTCTCATTTGCTCATTATCTCGCACACAGCCACAGGATCTTCGGCTCCGTATACGGCAGAACCGGCCACAAGAACATCCGCCCCGGCTTCACGTAACTGTTTCCAGTTGTCCAGTCCTACGCCACCGTCCACCTGGATAAGAGCCCTCGAACCACTTTCATCCATCATGCGGCGCAAAGTACGTACCTTGTCGAATGTGTGGGGTATGAACTTCTGACCGCCGAAGCCGGGGTTGACGCTCATAAGCAGAACCAGATCCACATCGCGCACAATGTCTTCCAGCACACACACAGGTGTAGCTGGATTGAGTGTAACGCCGGCTTTCATTCCTGCATCATGTATCTGACCTATCACACGGTGCAGATGAGGACATGCCTCATAGTGCACGTTCATAAGATATGCCCCGAGGGCTTTGACCTCAGGTATGAATTTCTGCGGTTCCACTATCATAAGGTGTACATCCAGGGGTTTTTCTGTCAGTGCCGCAACATATTTGAGTACAGGGAAACCGAAAGAGATGTTGGGGACAAAGACACCGTCCATGATGTCCAGATGCAACCATTGGGCAGCACTGCGGTTGAACCATTCCATGTCTTTACGCAGATTGCCGAAGTCGGCACTCAACAACGAAGGTGAAAGCATAGTAATATAAATTTATGTGCATATAATAGCGGCGTGATCTCCTGCATAGCAGGAAAAACACGCCGCGATGATTGTCATATATCACCGTATGTACCTTACAGAGTACACGAATTCACGGTCATTCCGTCCGAGAAGATACTGACTCTCCGGCCATGCTCCCCATGAGTTTATACATCCGAGCCCCATCTGCGTCTGTGCCACCTGTGTGACAGTTATGGGGCGAGGCGTCAAATCGCCGGAATGTGACTGGTGTTTGTCCTTGTCCGGGCCGTCATCCAGATCGGATGGAAGGAAATTCAGGGAAGAGCATTCCATGGGACCGTGCGCGCGGAATTCCAGACCCTCGCCTTTGGCATCAAGTACCTGCCAGTAGCGTACGTCACAGTGATTGCCAGATTCCTGTGGACGTATGTAGTTGTAGTACATGTCCTTTACCTCGGCATCGAAAACACCCAGATGTTGCGAAGCCTTACGGTCTATGTAATTCTCGATCGGGCCGCGGCCATAGTAGTGTACGCTGCCATATTCAGACGGCATCACCCACTGCATGCCGAAGCGTGTTGGCATGGATTTGTCTGACGTTTCCTTATTGAAGTCCAGATGTTCCCTGACTGTCAGTTCGCCACTATTATATAAGGTATAGGCAATGGTCATTCGCACGTCCTGGACGCTCAATTTGAACTGACATGTCACTGTGGCCGAATCCTTCGCCTGACTCATGCTTATCTTCTCCATGCGGCAACTCGGATTTCTCCATGCCGCGAAACGGTTCTGCAGACCTGCTCCGTAATCGTTATCGGTTGGTGCACGCCAGAAATTTGGTATCACGCTGAAGCCGTCTGCCAGCATTGCCTTGCCGTTCACGTCCAGATAGTCTATCATGCCAGTATGGCGGTTTACGGTTACTGTCATGCCAGCGGCTGTCATCTCATAACATGCCAGCATGCTGTCCACCCGTACAGACTCCAATGTCTCCTCCATTGCGGGTTTGTGTACAGCCACGGCGCTGGCATTATCAAGAGCCAGCTGTTCGTGAGCCACGACATAGCCGGAAGGCAAAAGAGGAGTATTGTTCCTGAGGCAGAACTCAACATTCAGCATAACCTCCTTGCCGGGATTCTCCTGCATGGCCTTTAGCAGTCCTTTGACAGGAATCTGTACAGCGGTTGTCTGTCTTACCGGCAGTCTGAGCGATGCAACCGTCTGCACGTCTACCGCTTCACCGTCCACCAGAGTGGTGAGGCGCAGAGAGATGTTGTCTGAAGAATGGAAGAAGTTCTCGTTGTACACATCAAGTGTTCCCCTTTTCGTATCTATTCCCTTAACCCAATAGTTCTGGTATCCGTATTGCACCTCATAGGCATGGGGATTGAAAGTGCGGTCAGGAGCTACAATGCCATTGCAGTTGAAGTTGTGGTCGGAAGCAGGATATCGTCCATCGTCTCCCCCGTACATCCATATCTGACGACCGGTGACCTTGCTGGTGCCACGCACACCCTGGTCTACCATGTCCCAGATAAAACCGCCCTGATAGTGCGGATAACGGCGTATAAGATCCATGTAGTGCATGAAGCCGCCCATGGAGTTGCCCATGGCGTGTGCATATTCGCACTGTATCAGCGGACGCTCGGGATTGCTGCTGCTGTAACGTTCGCATCCCCCATAGTCATAGTACATCGGACAGTATATCTCTGTCTCCTTGTCCAGACCGGCGCGCTCGTACTGTATGGGACGTGTGGTGTCCAGCTGCTTGATGGCAAGGAAAGCATCCTTGAAGTTGTCGCCGTGGCCACTCTCGTTACCCATACTCCAGAATATTATGGACGGATGGTTTTTCTGTATCTCTACGTTGCAGATATTGCGTTCTACTATGGCTTTGCGGAAATCCGGATTCTGCGCCAGACGCGTTTCGCCGTATCCCATGCCGTGGCTCTCGAAGTTGGCTTCGGCGCAGACGTATATGCCGTATTCGTCGCACAGATCGTACCAGCGTGGATCGTTGGGATAGTGCGAGGTGCGCACCGCATTGATATTCAGCTGCTTCATCACCCGTATGTCGTCGCGCATGCGTTCCACGCTGACAACATATCCGCCGTCCGGATCCAGTTCGTGACGGTTAGCGCCCTTGATGAGTATGGGCTGGCCGTTCAGCAGCACCTGCCCGCCCTTTATCTCTATATGGCGAAAACCTATGCGCTGGCGTATGCATTCTATGGTCTTGCCGCCATCTGCCAGAGTCATATCCAGAGAATACAGTGTCGGGGTCTCGGCTGTCCACGCGTTTACATTCGGAATATCGGCGGCAACAATGATGCCAGAACCGCTGATGCGACCTGTCTCACGCCAAATTTCCTTGCCTTCGGCATCGCACAGCGTCAGGATGACATTCTTGCCGGAGGCATTCTCTGACTTCAGCTCCACAGAGAGCTTGCCGGTGGTGAAATTCTCGCTCAGATCCTGAACTATGCGCACGTCGGCAATATGCGCCTTGGGACGGGCATACAGATATACTTCGCGAGCTATACCGGTGAAGCGCCAGAAATCCTGATCCTCTCCATACGAACCGTCGCACCAGCGCATGACCTGCATGCAGATAAGATTCTCCTCTCCTGGCTTCAGGTATGAGGTGAGATCGAATTCGACGGCATCTTTGGAATCCTCACTATAACCAACCTTGCGTCCGTTGACCCAAAGCGCCAGGTTGCTGGTGGCCGAGCCTACGTGCATGACAATACGCTGGCCTTTCCACTCCTTTGGTATGCTGACCGTGCGGCGGTAGGAACCAGTGTAGTTATTCTTCTCCTCGATGTATGGCGGTCTGGATACGAACTGTGTGGCCCAGGCATAGCCTATGTTCTTATAGATACGGTCACCATAACCGTTCATCTCGAACAACCCAGGCACAGGGAAAGTGCCCCATGAGGCATCGTCATAACCAAGAGCATAAAAGCCCTTAGGCGCATCATTGTGATTCTTGACAAAATTGAACTTCCACATGCCCTCCAGCGACATGTAGCGTCCGCTCAGGGATTTCTCGCCCTTTGCGGCCAGATCCTCCGACTCGAAAGCGAAGAAGGAGGCATGGGGCGGAAGAGCATTCACACGCGTCACCGCAGGATCCATCCAAAACTCCTTACTGTTGTCCTTCGCAGAGGCGAGGGCAACTACCGACAGCATCGATGTCAGCACAACTGCAAAAACTTTATTCATGGTGTTATTGTTATGAAAAGATAAACCAAGCCATAGGGCATCTCTGCTTCCATTGTTCAGCACAACGTTTCATACGCATGTGCAGACACAAAGTTAAGCCTTTTTGTCCTCTTATACAACAGTTCGCCGAAATAATTTTCGGCTGACAGCGTAATTGACGAAGACATGCCGTTGGCACCATCGGCCCAGTCCTCACCGATGGTGCGCACTGGTAAAAGCAACCGGATATCAGCATGCCTGATGCCATGCATCCCGCTTTCCATCGGGTTTTACCAATAAATGCCTGAATTTTAATAAAAAGTTACGCAAAATCCTTGTCGGTTAACAGAAAAGTAGTACCTTTGCACGCCGATTATTATCAACGGTGTCCCCTCGGGGATCCCGTGGCGTGTGTGGATAGAAGACCGATTGGCCTCGTCTTTGGTCCGTGAATCATGCTGAAAATCCAAGTAATCACTTAGCAACAAACAAAGAAACAAAGCAATGGACACATTGAGTTACAAAACCATCTCTGCCAACAAGGCTACCGTAAAGAAGGAGTGGGTCGTAGTAGATGCTACGGGACAGGTTCTCGGTCGTCTGGCCAGTAAGGTAGCAAAGATTCTGAGAGGTAAGTACAAGCCCGAGTTCACCCCCAACGTGGACTGCGGTGACAACGTAATTATCATTAATGCCGACAAGATCATCATTACCGGTAAGAAGATGACAGAAAAGGAATATCTCCGCTATACCGGTTATCCCGGCGGTCAGCGCAGCGAGACGCCACAGGACATCCTGGCCAAGCCCAACGGTGCCGAGAAGCTGATACGCCGCACTGTGAAAGGTATGCTGCCGAAGAACAAACTGGCACGTCATATTATCACGAATCTTTACATTTATGAAGGTGGCGAGCACAAGCATGAGGCTCAGACCCCGAAGAACATCGACATTAACCTCTACAAGTAATACAAGACGAAGATGGCAGTAGTAAATGCATTGGGCCGCCGCAAGAGTGCCGTAGCCCGCGTATATGTTGAGGAGGGAAACGGCAAGATTACCATCAACAAGCGTGACCTGACCGAGTATTTCCCCAGCACCATTCTGCAGTACGTTGTCAAGCAGCCTCTGAATCTGCTGGACGTGGCAGAGAAGTATGACATCAAGGCCAACCTGCAAGGTGGCGGCTATACAGGCCAGAGCCAAGCTCTGCGTCTGGCTATCGCCCGCGCACTGGTCAAGATAAACGCCGAAGACAAAAAGGCACTGCGTTCAGAGGGCTTCATGACCCGCGACAGCCGCGAGGTGGAACGCAAGAAGCCGGGACGTCCAAAGGCACGCCGTCGCTTCCAGTTCAGCAAGCGTTAATACGCCGGTTGCACGGAAAGACGCAGAGTTTAGTATCTAAACTGCCGGGACTTCTCACATAAAACTACCCGGCGGTTGGTTCTGAGGCCGTAAATACTGACCGCAGGACAGCAAAAAGAAAGTAAACAACATTATAAAACACAAGAACAAATGTCCAGAACATCATTTGAGACACTGTTGGAGGCCGGCTGTCACTTCGGCCACCTCAAAAGAAAGTGGAATCCCGCCATGGCTCCTTATATCTTCAAGGAGATGAACGGTATCCACATCATAGACCTTCACAAGACCGTAGGCAAGGTAGACATCGCTGCCGAAGCCATCAAGCAGATTGCCAAGAGCGGTAAGAAGGTATTGTTTGTTGCCACCAAAAAACAGGCCAAGGACGTTGTAGCCGAGAAGGCACAGTCCATCAATATGCCATACGTTATCGAGCGCTGGCCAGGCGGCATGCTCACCAACTTCCCCACCATCCGCAAGGCAGTGAAGAAGATGAGCACCATCGACAAGCTGATAGCAGACGGCACATACAGCAATCTGTCCAAGCGCGAACTGTTGCAGGTTACACGCCAGCGTGCAAAGCTGGAGAAGAACCTCGGTTCAATCTCCGACCTGACACGTCTGCCAAGCGCACTGTTCGTTGTCGACGTACTGAAAGAGCACATCGCAGTAGCAGAAGCTAACCGTCTGGGTATCCCAGTATTCGGCATTGTCGACACCAACTCCAACCCCGACAACATCGACTTCGTAATCCCCGCCAACGACGACGCAAGCAGCAGCATCGAAGCTATTCTGAATGTCATCTGCGCCGCCATAAACGAGGGTCTGGAGGAGCGCAAGGCCGAGAAAGCCGACGAAGCTCCCGCCAAGAAGGAAGAGAAAGCTGAAAAAGCAGAGGCTTAATACAACAAAGTCCCGCTTTGAAAGATAAGGGTTAGAGGACGCTGCAAACCGCATTCTCTAACCCTTTTTCTTCAGAAAACATCACAAACAACACACTAAAACACATTACGACTATGGAAGTTACAATGAGTGACATCAAGAAGCTCCGCGAGATGACAGGCGCCGGTCTGGCCGACTGCAAGAAGGCTCTTGCCGAGAGCGAGGATATGGACGGTGCAGTAACATACCTGCGCAAGAAGGGTGCTGCCGTTGCAGCCAAGCGCAGCGACCGCGAGGCCGCAGAGGGTTGCGTACTGGTAAAGGCAGAGAACGGCTTTGCCGCCATTATCGCCCTGAAGTGCGAAACCGACTTCGTGGCAACGAATGCCGACTTCGTGGCTCTGACACGCGAGATTTTGGACGCTGCCGTAGCAGCTAAGTGCAAGACCATGGACGAGGTGAAGGCTCTGCCCATGGGCGACGGCACCATACAGGACGCCGTTATCGCACGTAGCGGTATCACCGGCGAGAAGATGGAACTTGACGGCTACTGCGTCATCGAAAGCGAGAACGTTGCAATCTACAACCACATGAACCGCAATGGTCTCTGCGCCATGCTGGCTTTCAACAAGCCCGTGGCAGATCCCGACTGCGGCAAGAACATTGCCATGCAGATAGCTTCTGCTGCTCCCGTTGCCATCGACGAGAGCGGCGTAAGCCAGGAGGTCAAGGACAACGAAGTTGCTGTAGCAATAGAGAAGACCAAGGCAGAGCAGATACAGAAAGCCATTGAGGCTGCCCTGAAGAAGGCCGGCATCAATCCCGCACACGTAGACAGCGAGGATCACATGGAAAGCAACATGGCCAAGGGCTGGATTACCGCCGAGGACGTTGCCCGTGCCAAGGAGATTATCGCCAAGACAGCCGAGGAAAAGGCCGGCAATCTGAACGAAGCCATGATCCAGAACATAGCCAAGGGTCGCCTGAACAAGTTCCTCAAGGAATCCTGCCTGCTCTCTCAGGAATACATCTGGGACAAGAACATGACCGTAGCCCAGTACCTTCAGAGCGTAGACAAGGATCTGACCATTGTGGACATGAAGCGTTTCACTCTGAAAGCAGAGTAAACCTCCACATCACACAAAGGACAACAATACATGCTCAGCCGCTGCATCATCCATTGGTGCAGCGGCTTTTTTGATGTCTCCCTCCGGGCAAGATCGCTTCATCAGAGCATGACGCCTCTTGGGCTCTATAGAAAAATAGTTGGGATGACACTCGTATTCTGCTGATGACATCTCCTTCAAAAATCATTACACGTTAGCGTTGCGACTGAGGGAATCCGGCTGATACTATCAGTGTAAAAGTTCGGATACATGTGTAGAACAGAAAGAGGTGTGCCGTACCATATAGAATTTCAATGCTCAAAGTATCTCCTGTCTTTCATTTCAACTTATTACATCTTACTGTATTACAAGATGTTGCACAATACAC
>CAMWRK010000100.1 GCA_947176655.1 uncultured Prevotellaceae bacterium
CCTTTATAGCGCGTCGTGGCCCATTCCTGTTTTATTCCGCCGGGTTATTCATCTGTTTTATCCGTCGGATCTGACTGTTATAGTTCTCTGCCATGATTTCACTCATGCCGCCTTGCCTCTACGGATTATTTCTGCAAAGGTAGCGGCAGACCCCGCCAAACGGAAAATCCAGGACGGCGGAGCCTTATGGGGAATCTTCCTCCATGTTCATGGAGCGTATTCCCCAACCTTGATTTGCCTTATTGCAGCCATGCCCCTTTGCCGGCAGAAAAATCCCTTGAGGCAAGCCGAAATGCTTCCGAACAGAGGGGACAATAAAATTAAAACATATCATACTATGGCAAAGGTAATTGACGAGAAAATCAAAAGGCAGCTGGAGAAAAAGACAACTTTTTTCCTTAAATACTTCCCCGTGCGTATAAAGAACGTGGGCGAGGACGCTGTGGAAGCACGCAAACTTGTATGGGCTTTCAAGGATGCGGAAGACGGAGCATGTGAAAAAGTGGCACGCATGACAGCCGACCACATCAGCAAGGAGTATGGAAGGAGAGCCAAGGACATCGTATTTGTCTGTGTCCCTGCAAGCACGCAGGAACAGAACGAGAACCGTTACAGACGGTTCTGTGAGAGGGTCAACGAACTGACAGGCATCCGCAACGGCTTTCCGCACGTGAGAATATCGTGTGACAGGCTCGCAGTACATGAACACCGCCACGACAAAACTGTCCGCACGGCACAAGTGATAGAGTTTGATGATGATTATTTTTACGGAAAGGATGTCGTGGTCATGGATGACATCATCTCCACCGGCATGAGCTACGCATTGTTCGCCAATCAGCTTGAAGCGTTCGGGGCAAACGTGCTGGGCAGCATATTCCTTGGACGCACACATTACCGCTATGGGAAATAATGCAAATATTATAGCCGTCAGCAGGCGGTGTTCCGCAGCCTTTACGGGACACCGCTCATTTCCCCATGGGGGAACGGCAGACGTAAAGACCGCATTGACGGAACTGATAAGGGAATGGCACGGCGAGGGTGTCACCAATTATCTGTGCGGCATGGCGTTGGGCTTCGACCTTATGGCCGCAGAATGTGTGCTGCAGGCAAAAAGGGATTTCAACGACATCACGCTCACAGCCGTCATACCATTCCGCGACCAATGCGGAATGTGGAACTTTAAAGACCGCCAACGCTACCATGCCGTCTTGCGGCAGGCGGATTTCCGCATATTGCTGAGCGAAAGGTATTACAAAGGCTGTCTGCTTGTGCGCAACGACTTCATGCTCAGCCATGCGGGTCGAATTGTTGCCTGTTATGACGGACGGCGGTGCGGCGGTACATTCTACACCTGCAACAGGGCAAGGGCGATGAACATTCCTGTCATTAACCTGTATGACCGCTTGGAGGAATAGTGCGTAAGTCCCGCATATCCTTGGCAATCCGTGGAAATAATCTGTCTGGGGAGAGGGAAATTCCCTTTTCACGGACAGTGCAAGGCTGCCCTTTTATATCCTGCGGTCATCCCGGCCGGTATAACCTATTTTACCCCATACTCACCTTTTTGCAACCTTACGGTGTCTTCCCGTTTATACCATTCCGCAACCCAGGTCTTTCCAGGTCTCTTTCCCGTCGTCACCGGTTTGGTTTTATCAGATGCGAAGTTCGGCAGTCCCGCTTGATCCGGCGGCTTGAAGTGCATTTCTTGCAAAATCTTCCTCCTGCGGAGAGTATTTGGCATGAAAAGCCGCCGTATGAAGCTGTACGGACAACCGTATGTTGCATCTGTAAAACCCAAAGCGGTTCCGGGAAAAAGGGACTGAAGAAAGGGAAAAACAAACATTCAATAACTCATTAAAACCATACGAAAATGGAAGCAACACTCAATCAGACAGCAGTAAAGGACATCACAATGGTTGCAATCTCCGCAATCCGTCCTAACAGTTTCAACCCACGCAAGCACTTTGACGCAGAGAGCTTGAACGAACTCGCAGACAGCATCCGCCAACAGGGAATGCTACAGCCTGTCACCGTGCGCCCCACAGCCGACAACAACGGCTATGAGCTTGTGTTCGGTGAGCGCAGATACCGTGCAGCAACGATTGTCGGCATGCAGGAAATCCCTGCCATAATCTCCGACCTTTCCGATGAGGAAGCCGAGGAAATAGCCATCACCGAGAACCTACAGCGCAAAGATGTGACACCCATGGAAGAAGCCAATGCCTACCAACGGCTCATGGAGAGCGGACGGCACGATTTATCCTCTCTCTCCGTGCAGTTCGGCAAGAGCGAGGCTTATATCCGCACACGGCTGAAATTCGCATCGCTTATCCCCGAAATTGCCTCTCTGCTTGAGACGGATGAAATCACGGTCAGCGTGGCAAGTGAAATTTGCCGATACGGTGAGGACATACAGCGTGAGGTGTACGAACAGCACTTGAAAGAAGACGTGACATACAGCAGTTGGCGAGGACAGAAAGCCTCCGAAATCGCAAGAAACATTGAACGGCAATACACCACAGACCTTGACCGTTACTCTTTCGACAAGACCCTGTGCCTGTCATGCCCCCACAACACCAACAACATGTCGCTTTTCTGCGAGGGCTGCGGAAAATGCGCAAACCGCACCTGCCTTGCCGAAATGAACGCATCGCACCTTGTGGAGAAAGCCCTGCAGGTATTGGCTGATAACCCCACCGCAACGCTCGGACACGATACATACAATTACAACCTTACCGCCGTGGAGCGTCTCATGGCTATGGGGCATGAGGTAGTGGGTGACATACCATACGGCACGGCTTATCCCCGAAAACCCGATGCACCCGAAAAAGAGGACTACGACAATGGGGAAGCCTATGAAGCCGCATGCAGTGATTACGAGCAGGAACAGAGCGACTACGAGGAAAAATGTGGTGAAATACACCGCCAAAGCGAAAACGGCGAAATATCGCTCTATGTGAAGATTGGGAGCAATGACATAACGCTGTGTTATGTGAAGAAGAACGACAACGCAGACGATACGGCACAAGGACAGCCACTTTCTCCTGTGGAAAAACTGGAGAAACAGGACAGGCGCAACAAGGAAATCGCCATTGAAAAGACTATCGAGGACACCAAGAAGCAAATCCTCAACATCGATGTGGCAGAAGCCAAGTTCGGAGCTGACGAGGACAGGATGGTTTATTTCTTCCTGCTGTCAAGCCTGCGGAGAGAGAATTATCCACTGCTGGGCATTTCCGAGGAACATACACGATACCTCAATGACGAGGACAAGATGAACATCATCGCCAATCTGACGGCAAAGACAAAGGCTGTCATCCGCAGGGATTATCTGATAGCACAGTTCAAGGACGCATACAGGAACAATGCCACGGCAGACCTCATGCTTGACTTCGCACGGAAGCACATGCCGGACGAACTTGCCGAGATTGAAAACGGATATAACCAAATCTACGAGAAGCGACACCAACGCATTGAAGAACGGAAAGCGGCAATCATGACAAAGGAAAAGGTTACGGAAGAAACGGACGGCACGGCAGAGGCTTCCCCCGAAGATGTGAAGCCGGAAGAAGCAGCCGCATAATGAAGATGAAGCATAAGCGACAGGCAGGGTGGGAAAATCCGTCCTGCCTGCCTGTCTGTCATTATATTACACCACATATTACATACGCATTTATTATAACCGTCAACCGAACATCGGTCATAAAGACCGTTTCCTCTTTTAGGGCAACATTGGCTCCCGTTACCTTTTATAATAAATTCCAGAACCACTTAACCTGCCTGAAGGCACATTTCTCTTTTACGGGCTTTCCATTATATGGAAGTAAATTCCCGTATTTGCATATCCGCTTCCGGGCGGCTGATCTGATTTTTGTCGCGAAGGTACGTGCCATGCCGTTCCTTTCTGCAAGGTCATGCCGAACGGTTCCCAGCAAAATCTCCATATCCCGCCTTGCAGAAATAGTATTTGGCCGTGAAACCTTGCATAAGGAGCCATGCCACCTTGTGGGGCGACATAATCAAATCAGACCCGGAAGTAGCGATGCTACGAAAGGGAAAACAACATTTACTCACTAAAACAATGACGATATGACATTCAGAGAATTTATGAGAGAGAACGGCTATGAGTTGCAGACAACCTTCTGGAGTGATTTCTCCATAGCAGACCGGTTCGGACTTCCGGCAGTCCGTGACACCTTCAGGCGTGCATTTGAGGAGTGGAAAGGAGATTACAAGTATCTTACGGAACTGGTGCTGGTACTCAACCACAAGATATGGCAATACCATGAGACAAGACCGGAGTTTGCGGAAGTGTATCAGTCCCTTTGGGAACAAGCCGACCTATACGCAACGGAAAATCTGAAGGATGATGAGCTGGGCTATTTTTTAGACACGACGGATTAAATCTGAATATCGGCGAGAGTTACAGGTATTTGTATGCCTGTGCTTTCGCCTGTAGTCCCCTATTATTTATTCTCCCGTCTTTGGCAGCCTTAGCACTTTTCTGGTCAACGGTGCCAGAACCTCTTTTACATTTTCTGAGGTCATGGTGTGGCCTCCGTCAAATTCCTTGGCATGGACGTAGAACTTGTCATAGACAGGGCGAAAATGCGCCAGCGTGTCTTGCGTGCCGAATAAACCATAGACATACCGTTTGTGGCGCGGAGTATAATCCGCAAACTGTACCGTTTCCATCATCCTGAAATGCTCCACAAGCCTCTGCGTTACCTTGAACTCCTGCCGGTGGTCGGCACGCGGAGACTTGTACCGGTGCGTCCCGATTCTCATTTGAAGGAACTCCGTCATGGCAAAGTACGGGTTTATCAGAATGACCTTCCTGTGCGCACTGACGAACATCCTTGCATAGAAACCGCCACAGCTGGACCCGACAACCAGTTGCGGGCGGTGGACGCGGATTTCCCTTTCTATCAGGGCTACCGCCTCCTCCGGATAGAGCGGCAAGTCCGGGGCGATGACTTTTGCCTCTCCGACCAATGCCTCACGCAACGCCAATGCCATATCACAGCTTCCGCTTGAGGTAAACCCGTGCAGGATATCTTTTTTCATCCCTCTATTCCCCGTCCCCTTTCTTTTTCCTTGGGCCGAGCGGCCCTTTCCAGCGTCCTCGGTCAAGCTCTACGTTGGCTTCGTTCAGGATGCGGAACACGCTGCTCCGGCTGCGGAAGCCCGACTTCTTGAAAATCTCGTCGATGGGGAATCCTTCAAGATACATATTGACCACACGCTTGTTGCGTTCGGCACGGCTCATCGCCTTGTCGCTTATGCTCTCGATATGTTTTTTTATCCGGCGTATATGATGCGAGGACTTGCGGATGGCATTGGCTTCCTTCGGAAGCAGGGCGATGGCTGTAAGCACGTCGCTGGTCCGCGTTTCCGGGAACAGCTCGTTGCCCGAATCTATCCGGTCATGTATGGAGACCAGCCTTATGTTCATCAGCCGGCAGAACTCCAGAAAGAAGACAAGCTGCCTCGCACCCCGCAGCGCATTTGACAGTTTGGGGATGACGACCGTGTCTCCGAACTGGATACGCGCCATGAGGCTGTCCCACTGCGTCCTTGCCTTATCCCCCGACAACAGTTCCTCACGCACAATCTCCACACAGCCGAAGTTCTCCATCCATCCGCTGTCGACCGAGAAGTCATCGTAGCCGGGAGCCGTCATTATATATCCTATTTTTGCCATCGTATGAAAGAGTATGATTCAAGGTGCAAAATTAGCCAAAAATTCCAATAATCTATCATACTCTCCAAAAAAACAGACGTTACTGCACCAATTTTATGATTATTTATCTAATCAGGGCTTTTTGCGGGAAGAATATCATGTCGGTCACAGAAGATTATCTGCCTGCTCCAGCAGATTTTCCGCAGTAAAAACACAGTATGATTTATGTGTCCTTACAGTTTGTCTTTCAGTGTCTTTGTTTCACAACATCAAGAGTTGCAGATGTTTGCAAAAATCATATTCAGAGTATGATATTTCAAATAAATATAAATATAATTTCGATTGTACTTTCGTGTCAGAATTATACTCTAATTTCGCGGCGTCAAACCATCGCTCATGCGAGAAAAACAGATATTGATATGACTGATTATCCGTCAAAGAAGACAATGTTGCGGCAGATTGCCGCCCTGCTGCCAGTATTGCTGCTGGCACTGTCACTTTCCGCCTGCAAGGGAGGAGATTCCGGAACAAGAAGTTTTCCCGGTGCCGATGCCGCGCTGGAAGATTACAAGTCCTTCCTGCGCTCTGTCTCCCAACGAAAGGCTCTCTCGACTTCGGAACTTGTTTCCTCCGTCCTGGAGTGGAAGGCCCTTGACGATTCGGTGAGTGCCGCCATGTTCCGTGACAGCGTACACACGGACCGTGCGGCTGTCGATTCGGCATACTTCTCCCTGCGCGATTCCATCACGGACAGGCTGGCATCGCTCGCCGACAGCCGCAAACGCTCGTTCCAGGATTATCTTGATTTCGTGCTGGCGGTCAACAGGCCGGGACTTGACTCGCTCTCAAGGCAGTTCGTGATGTCGGCGCACCGGTTCTATGCCTCGATGGATTCCGTACCCGTCTTTGGACTGGACAATGTTTCCACCATCCGCAGGTATGAGGACATCCTTGACGATGCCGCACGCCGTGGCTTCCGGGACAAGCGTGACCTGTTCACGTTCCTGCGCAACGAGGACAGGGCTTTCCGCTCGTTCCTCGGCCACCTGCCGACACTCGGCGACATCCCTCTCGCCAAAGTCCGTGACGGCTCGTCCGCACTGATGAAGGAGATGATCGGGCTGTGTCAGGGCGACCACCCTCCGTTCACGACCTCGGAAGTCGTGATACTGCTGACGATGCGCAACAACCGGCGTCTGTTGCAGAACGCCCTGCAATGTGTCAATGACATCAACAACCGTAAGGTCAAGGGCGGCGACCAGTCGGCGGCCTATCTGTGGATGCTGCTCCAGCCCTGGATCTCGTTCGACGGCTTCGCCCTCTCGCTGATGAGCGACGCGCAGAAAGGCACGTTGCGGACACTGGCTGCGGAAACGCCGAAATGTATCGTCAGGCTCGGCAAGCCGCAGTTCCCCATTGACACGGACGAGCTTCCCTCGCTGCTTATCAAGACCACGATTACCAATCTATGACCGACATAAAAACAAGATACAACTATGCTGAAACATAAAATTGAAAAGTTCCTCACTTATATCTCCATGCAGATGCCGGCACTCATGTCGCGCATGAACTACGCCGGTGCCGAAATATTCGACGGCATGGCCGTCCTTGAGTTCAAGCTGCCCAAGCCGTGCGATGTGGGAGACCTGCTCGACGAGTTTGACGACCAGATGGAGCTGACAATCCTTTACCATGTCATCCCGTCCGAGGCAACGGTCATGGGGCACCAGTGCTGCGCCTATTCCAACCCGTCATTCGACTACCTGTACAAGGTCAACGGCATCAGCGATGACAACGGCATCTGCGACACTATCTACGCATCGCTTTACGATTCGCTTGAAAGTTTCGGGCTTGACCTGCAGGCGGAACTTAACGACCAGACATCGAAAAGCAAGGTCGTCTTCGCACGTAAGGAGGAAGCCCTGTTGCGCGACTTCATGAAATAATACGCCCGACAGTCTGAACGATGAAAGAG
>CAMWRK010000101.1 GCA_947176655.1 uncultured Prevotellaceae bacterium
CCCAACACACGTTTTTCTTTATGTTAATGCTACGTAGTTGTGGTTTGATGATTATTTAATATTATTCTCAAGTGCCGATTAACCGTATCTCTACACTTCCACGTTGTGGTTTGATGATGAATTAAGATAAGACACAACGTCATAGCAGTATTCAAACCTGCAGCAGCAGTTGTGGTTTGATGATGAATTAAGATAAGACACAACGTCCTTGGCGAACAGTTGTCCGATGATGGAGTTGTGGTTTGATGATGAATTAAGATAAGACACAACAATCGTGTACTCCAACAAAGTCACGAACCTGTTGTGGTTTGATGATGAATTAAGATAAGCTACAACTAAAATGATAAAAATATGACTTACAAGGAAATTATAACGGAATTGAAGGAAATCAGGAAAGGGAATGGACTTACTCTTGCAGACGTATGCGAACAAACGGGAATACACAAAACTTGCCTATCAATGTATGAGACAGGTAAGAGGACAATGCCAATGGGACACTTCCTCAGAATTGTCGAATATATAGGCGCGGACATTCTGGTAACGGAAAAACAAACAAATAATTAATAACAATAAGAATAGAACACAGCAATGAAATATATAATAATGGCATTATGCTTTTTCGGTTGGCTCAGCCAGGCTCTTAAAATTGGAGGCAATGTTAAGCAACTAGGATAGTTGACGGTTCTGTGTCAGACTGTGTCAGACTCGAGGCGTGGGCAGATTTATGGCTTAGTAATTTCGTTGTCTTTTCTAATTGGTGCTGTCGCTTTAGGATTGTTGGGACATGAGTGGCTTGGTGGTATACTTGGTGGTGGTACTTTGGTCTCTTTGGTCTCTTTGGTCTCGATATTTGTGATAGGCAAGAATCGTAAAGAAAGAAAATAGACCTCTTAGAATGATGCATTGATACGTGCTTGGATATGGGGTCAATACACCTGTTTTTTTACACCGTCGCATGTATTGATGGCTAAAACAGCCATTGCCAAAACATAACAGTGTGACCGTGGTAGAAATTCATGCAGTGGAGCTACAAGCTTTTCTTTGAAGATGTTTTATGCCAAGTATTTTGTCTTCTATGCTTGTTCCTTAGGTACAGATAGAACTGGAGTTGGATTTGCAGAACACAAACTTTAGTATCAGGAAACTTGATAGCGCAGAAATGATGAGAACTGGGATATAGGCCAGATTTTTGTCAATATGCAGAATATTGATAAGCAATGATAATAAGCCAATTCTAATGACTATAAGATTGAACAGGTGGCAGATGGTCATTCCAAGAAAATTCTTGTGTGATGTAGTAGTTTGGAAGGTCCAATACGTCGTTAGAAGATAGTTAGCCCCGAAACTGACTATAAACCCCATTAACACAGCATATTGGTATGGGATAATAGCGTTGGCAAAATAATAGACGATATAATCAATAAGAGTGCATGTTCCTCCTACGATGCAGAAACGTACAAACTGCAGGATTGTCTTATTTTTATGATCGCATTTTTTCAATCATAATGTGTAGATTCAACTACAAAATTTTGCACTTCGATATTGAATCTACAGGAAGAGTATCGTGAGCCCTTATTTGTGTCTCAATATCTTGTACCTTACGCTTCTTAGTGCAGGTGTATAGAACTCCATTTCCATGTTTTGCAGTGTGCGTATCAGTTCGTCATGGAGTTCCGGATAATGTGCGCACATTTGGAATGCGAGTTTCAGGCATAGAGACTGAATACCTGGAAATTCAGTAACATCCTGCATGTGGGCAATGCAGTAATCGAGAAAGTCTGAACGCACCTCCTCTTTGCCGATTTTCAGACGCTCTATTACATTCATGGACAGTCTGCGCAGCGTTGGATTGGAGGAATGCATAGACATGTCTGTCAGTTGGTCGAGTAGGGGGCGCAGCTGAGGTAGGCCGGCCTTGGGAACTTTGGTGAGAATCCACATGGCGTTGCACGCCACACGACAGTTCTCGTCATGTATGTAGCGTTGTGCAAATGTGAGGAAATCGCCATGTTTCTCTATGTCGTGCAATACGGCGAGAGCATTGTCAATGCCATACCTTCCGTTCAGTTGTGCTCTGTACTTGTCCCCCTGTGACGATTCTGCCGTGCTTGTGTGTCCCGGCCTTACAGCTTTGGTGGTGTGCCCGTATGCCGCCGACTGTGCGGTGTCTGCCGACCTGTGTCTGTTCATTGGATAGTCTGTATTCATATCCATGAGGATTAATACGATGCGTACTTCATTATGTCGCCTGAGAGTTGGCGAAGGGATATTTCACACAGCTTTGTATTATATTGAGCTGCAAGAATGCGCTCCTCTGCATCCAAGAGGGACTGTTGCGCTTCCCGCATTTCTATGCCGGAGAGGTCTCCCAGCATATATCTCTCGTGAGCGATGTAGTGGTTCTCCTGTGCTGTAATGAGGTTTTCGCGCTCCAAGGACAGCAGTTGCAGGTTGTTGTTATATGCCTGCCAAAGGTCAGCAAGGTCGGAGTGCAGGCTCTGCTCAAGTTGCAGGCGTGCCAAGTCTGCATTTTCTATGTCCATACGTGAGTTCATGCGTTCACGGCTACGGTTTCCGTCGAAGAGTCTGTATCCCACTTTTACGCCGAAGTCGGCTCCCCATGTGCTTCTGCTCCTGTCCGTGCCTTCCCCGTAAGCGGTGTGCTGGTAGTTATATCCGGCATTCAGCTTGATATACGGGTAGTCGCGGCTCATGGTCGCCTTATAGTCCAGTTCGGCCAGACGGACATTATGTTTGCTGTCCAGCAGTTTGGCGTTCACTTTCATTGTAGCTTTCAGCAGCGTATCGTATATGAGCGTGTTGTCTACCTCTATTGTCGAGTCTCTCAGCGAAAGCTTTGTCTGCATGTCCTTTACAGCCATCAGCTCGTAGAGCCGTATGCGTGAAGTTGCCAATAGTTCGTGCTGTTTCAGGCTTTGCGCACTGTCGGCATTGAAATCCACCTGTGCCTGTTGCAAATCCAGCCTGGAGGCACTGCCTATGCTGTATCGTTCCGCTACTACGCGTAGCCGTTCGCGTGACAGTTTCACAGCGTTGCGCAGGTTGCGCATGCGTATGTTCTGCTGTATGAGGTTGTAATATTCTGCCGTGAGTGTCGCCACATAGTCTTCTATGCTCAGTCTGGTGCGTGTGGCTCCCTGTCTTTTCAGTTCGTTCAGACGTGCGTAGTCGGCCTGAATCCTAAATCCGTCGAATATGGTCCATTCGGCATTTATTCCGGCCTGCAGGCCGTGATCCAGGCTGTTAGGCTGACGTACTATGTTGCCGTCGCTTCTGCGTATGCTTTCCCCGGAACCGTATGCACCGTTGTATCCTGCCGTGGCATTAACTACGGGCAGATAGCCGGCATTGGCTGCCGTGGCATTGTTTGTACGTATGGCCTCCTCGTTACGCACTATCTTCAGGTTGTAGTTGTTCTCCAGTCCCGTGGCTATTATTTCTGTCAGTGTTTGCGCTCCTGCTACGGAGTATGCAACACAAGCCAAGGTCAGTGTCAGGTATTTCAGGCTTTTCATCTCTTGTTCTTTGTTTGGAGTGATGTGGCCACAAACGAATATATGGCCGGGACGACAAACATTGTCAGCAGTGTGGAGATGACCATTCCGCCCACCACGGCAGTTCCCATTGCTACACGTCCGGCTGAGCCTTCGCCGGAAGCGAACATCAGGGGCAACAGTCCGAGTACGGTAGATACCGAGGTCATCAGTATCGGGCGCAGACGCTGTACCGAGGCTTCGCGTATTGCCGTCATTTTGTCTTCGCCCTGATGCTGGCGTTGGTTGGCAAATTCCACAATGAGGATGCCGTTCTTTGCCACCAGTCCTATAAGCATTATTATGCCTATCTGGCTGAAGATGTTCATGGTCTGCCCTCCTATCAGCATAAACAGCAGTGCACCGGCTATGGCCAGCGGCACAGTGAGCATTATTACGAACGGATCCTTGAAACTCTCGAACTGGGCGGCCAGAATCAGGTATATGAGTACAAGGGCCAGGGCGAAGGCAAAGTACAGGCTGGATGAACTCTCGCGGAATTCCTTGGAGTCGCCGGCCAGAGCCGTGCGGAATGTCTCGTCCAGTGTCTCCTTCGCTATCTTGTCCATCTCGTCCAGTCCGTCGCCGATGGTGTATCCCGGAGCCAGGCCTGCCGAAACGGTTGCCGACACGAAACGGTTATATCTGTACAGTTTAGGCGGTGCTATGCTTTCCACCAGATCCACGAGATTCTCCATCTGCACCATCTTCCCGTCCGACGAACGCATGTATATGGCTTTCAGGTTTGCCGGGTCGTTGCGCTGCTGCCGGTTTATCTCGCCAACGATCTCGTATTGCTTTCCGTTCAGATACAGGTATCCCATTCGTTGGCCGCTGAGACCGTATTGCAGGGTCTGGGCAATGTCTTTGGTGGAAACGCCCATCAGGCTGGCTTTTTCTCTGTTTACACTCAGTCTTACCTCCGGTTTGGAGAACTTCAGATCCACATCCGCCATGCGGAATGCCGGACTGTCATACACGCGCGCCATGAACTGCGGCAGCACCTTTTCCAGTTTGCCTATGTCCGTAGCCTGCAATACATATTGCACCGGCATGGCTCCCCTTCGTCCTCCGAATGTGCTTTGCTGTTGCACAAAGGCACGTGCATCTGTCTTTTTTCCAACAGCGTTGCCGAGCCTTTCCGCCACTTCCATCTGCGTATAGTCTCGTTCTGTCAGGTCTTTCAGTGTTATGCGTATGTTGCCTGAGCCGTCCGCCACACGTGCCGTGATGAATGCCGCGTCAGGCATCAGCGAATCAGCCAAGCTGTTTATGTCCTCCGTGTAGTCCCTCATGTACTCGTATGTCACTCCTTCCGGCCCTGTCGTGCGTATCGTTATGCTGGAGCGATCCTCCAGTGGAGCCATTTCCGACGGGATGTTTGTCCACATTGCCACACATGCCGCGAGTGCCGCCAGCATCATCGCCACGGCCATCCATCGCCGTTGCAGGAATGCCGTCAGACTTTCCGAATACACACGGTTCAGTCCATCGAAGAACGGTTCTGTCTTGCGGTAGAACCAATTCTTCTCCTTCCTGTTCACCAGAAGCTTGGTAGCCAGCATAGGGGTTATGGTCAGCGCGGCGAACGACGATATCACCACCGAACCGGCCACTACGAAGCTGAACTCTCGGAACAGACGTCCGGTTTGTCCTTCCATGAACACTATCGGCAGGAATACTGCCAGCAGAGTGACCGTCGTGGATATTACGGCAAAGAAAATTTCCTTTGCACCCTCTATGCCGGCATCGAACGGCTTCATTCCGCGTTCTATCCTTATGTATATGTTCTCTGTCATCACGATGGCATCGTCTACCACCAGACCCACGGACAATACCACCGCCAGCATGGACAGCACATTGATGGAAAAGTCCAGCAGATACATGACGAAGAACGCGCCTATGAGCGATACTGGTATCACCAGACATGGTATCAGAGTAACACGCCAGTCGCGAAGAAACAGGAATATTATTATTATCACGAGAATGAATGCCTCGTATACGGTGCTTTCCACCTCGGCTATTGATGCCCGTATGAATTTCGTGTTGTCAAAGCCATAGTCATATTGCACATCCTCCGGCAGGTCTTTCTCCATAATTTTCATGCGGCTGTGCACGGCATCGGCTATGTCTATGTGGTTTGCTCCAGGTTGCGGTATCACCACCACGCCCACCATGGGCACCCCGTTCATCTTCATGTAGCTTTTTATGTCGCGTGCGGAGAGTTCTGCGCGTCCAATGTCGCTGAAACGTATTATGCGTCCGTCGGTTTCCTTTATGACCAGATTGTTGAACTCCTCCGTGGTGGACATCTGTCCCATGGTACGTATGCTCAGTTCGCGCGTGTTGCCCTCTATGGAGCCGGACGGCAGTTCCACGTTCTCTCGATCCAGTGCGTTCTTCACGTCCATAGGGGTTATTCCGTATCCGGACATCTTCACTGGATCCAGCCACAGGCGCATGCAATACTTCTTCTCGCCCCATATCATTACGCTTGACACGTCCTGTATGGTTTGCAGCTGTTCCTTTACCGTCAGGTCTGCCAGTTCGCTCAGTTCAAGCAGACTGCGCTTGTTGCTTTTCAGTGCCACCATGAGTATCGGGGTGGCATCGGCATCGGCCTTTGATACGGTCGGAGGGTCACAGTCTCTTGGCAGGAACCTCTGTGCACGAGCCACCTTGTCACGAACATCGTTCGCAGCAGTCTCCAAGTCAACGGACAGTTCAAACTCGACTGTTATCCTGCATTGCCCTTGTTGGCTTACACTGGTCAGCGAACGTATGCCCGGAATGCCGTTGATGTTCTGTTCCAGCGGTTCCGTTATCTGGTTCTCTATCACGTCCGCATTGGCTCCGGGGTATGAGCATGACACTGATATTATGGGATTGTCCACCGAGGGATATTCCCTTACGCCCAACGACATGTATCCTACTGCTCCGAAGATAAGGATGAGCAGCGTCATCACCGTGGCCAGCACCGGGCGCCTTATTGAAAGTTCGGAAATGTTCACTTGTTTACTTCGATGTGGTGTTTTCTATCCTTACGTTTACGGCCTGTCCTGCACGCAACTGCATGGTGCCGCTGGTTATCACCGTATCTCCGATGCTCAGTCCGCGCAACACCTGTACCTGGGCATCCGTGCGCAGGCCTTTGGTTATCTCCACAGGCTCAGCCTTGCCGCTGCGGCATACATACACTTTGTCGATACCCATTTCGGACACTATGGCCTCGCTTGGCACGGCCAGTGTGCCGTTATATTCCTTTGTTGTCAGGTACACGCTGGCATAGCGCCCGGGCACGAGTCTGCCGTCCTTGTTATCATACAGAGCCCTCACCGTAAATGTTCTCGTGTTCTCGTCCACCCTTGAGTCTGAGGCATACACCTTTGCCTTGCGCGGCGTCAGGTCACCTTCTACGGTGAATTCCAGAGCCGCTCCGTCCTGGAGTGTACCGGCATATCGTTCCGGCACGCTGAATTCCACTTTCAGCGGACTTCTTTTTGTCAACATGGCCAGTGTTGTCTGTGTAGTGGCAAAGGCACCTACGCTCACCTGCCGCAAGCCTATGACACCGCTGAAAGGTGCCCGGAGTTCCGTCCGGGCTATTTCTGCTTTCACTCCGTCAATCTCAGCTTTCAGAGCCGATAGATTGGCCTCGGCCTCCTGAAAGGCCTCCTTGCTCACAGCCTCCTTTTCCAAGAGAGCCTTGGCTCTGTACACTCTGTCCTGCAGCAGGCGCAGTTGCGCCTCCTTGCGTCTAAGTTCCGCCTGTAGGGACGCATCGTTGATTTTGGCCAGAAGGGTACCTTTTTCAACAGTGGAACCCTCCTTGAAGAAAATCCCGGTAATCTTTCCCGATGTTTCAAAAGACAGGTTCACTTCCTCATCCGGCACCAGTGAACCACTCATGGCCAGACCGTCAGTCAGCATCTGTTCATCCATTACCACGGCTCTCACGTCCAGTATTTTCCCTTGCTTGCTACCTGCAGCA
>CAMWRK010000102.1 GCA_947176655.1 uncultured Prevotellaceae bacterium
CTCTATGGACATTCTGCAGTGTTGTTCCATATATAATCCATGTGGTCGCATGGAACAGCAAAATGCTGTCAATATGCCGTTAACGCTGGAATAATGTCGCTTTTTCTTGCCTTTGTAAATTTGGAATGTTCCGGAGGGCTCTTCTTGGTATATCGGTTATCGGAATGTTTTTTTGTGTGAATCATTTATTTGTCAGAGGGTGGTGCAGGAAAAGGCGTAAAGCAGGAAACATCCTTACCATAGTTCTATTTCTGGCTTGCTGTTCTTATAATTAGGCATACAAAGCCCTATCTCCGCACCTATATATGTAGGGTCGCATATTGTAAAACGCTTACCTTCGTAAATATATCCGTCGCCACTAATGCTGCTGTCAGTAAAGTTTACGGCAGTACACTCATGACCGGGGAAATGTACAAGATGCACATCAAGATCGA
This sequence comes from uncultured Prevotellaceae bacterium, assembly GCA_947176655.1. Lineage (GTDB taxonomy): Bacteria > Bacteroidota > Bacteroidia > Bacteroidales > Bacteroidaceae > Physcousia. The sequence goes on from CAMWRK010000102.1 coordinate 435, forward strand.
GCAGGTTTCTGACAAGGAAAGCGTAGAATATGGCGCGGTCTTCGCAGTCGTTTTTCGGATAGTAGAAGTTCTCCTCTAAGAAGTATGCTTTCTCATAGCCGTGTTGCTCATCGTCCGTGGCGTAGTCGAAGGCATACTGAACAAAATGTATCAGACGGTTGGCCGCATCGCGTTGTGACAATCCTTCTATCTGTGACCGCAATTGTCCGATGATGCTCCTATGCAACGGGGGCAGTATGCAGGAACCGGCATAGCATGGAATGTCCATCTGTGGATAGTGGCGAAGCATCTCCATAAGGGTTACATTGACTTCCCCCTCCACTGTCAGATGTCCGTCGGTCAGTGTCCGCCGTCGCCTGTCTCCGACATTTATGTTCGCACTACGGTCGTATAGCACATTAAGGTCTCTTCCGCAGTCTATGTCCGTCGGGATGTCACAACTATAAATGGTTTTAAAGTCTTTCCCCGCCTCCTTTTCATCGGTAAACAGATAGTATTCAGTCTTGTTTATTGTCATGTACATTTTGGAATACATGGTCTGCTCTACCGGCACGAGCAGCAGCGCCTGCCCCTCTGTGCGTGCAAGACGTATATTATACCCCATGTTCGCCAGCAGATAGTGTTGCAACACCACTCTGTCGGAACTGGATCCGCTCCTTGCCACGGCATTGGCATATTGACGTACCATTTGGAACGTAAACCAGTCGTTCAGGCCTCTCTCCACGGCCAAGGTCTTCAATGCCTCTGTTACAGCCTTGCATCCTTTGGCTTTGTATTTGCGCCACGCATCGGCAAAAGCACTACCGTCAATGCCATTCACCTGGCACACGTCTATCAACGGTGCCCTTAGCATCATGCCGTAGAAGGTGAAGTCCATGCCCTTTGGAGACGCACTTGGCTCAGGGGTGGCTGGCATGGAAGGACGTGGTGTCATTGTCGGGGAAACCGGTTGTGTCGGTTGTGTCGGTTGCGTTGGCACTGTCGGACGCACCGGCTGTGACGGTTCTGCTGGTTCTGTCGGGCGTACAGACTCTGCCGGTTTCGTTGGCTGTATAGGTTTTGTCGGCACATCCGCTCTGGGCAGCACTTTTGGCTTGGGTGTAGTATCTCGTTTCCTGCCGGCAAAGGTTTCATACTCTTTCCAAACCCCATCCAGATAGCGATCGTAGTCCTCCAATACAGTCTTGCGAAAATTGTCGTACTTTGAGAGCATTCCTTTGCGGAAGCTGTCAAAACTCTCTGTCGGTGTCTGCGCACGCCCTTCTGCGACAAGGCACATGAAGCACACAATGATAATACATATTCTTTTCATATAAAGAAATGGAAGTCAGGTCTATTGAACCATAGATTGAGTTGTGGGCATTGAGCCGTATCGAGCGATTTTGCACGGTTGTAACTTTTGATGGCTTGGACGATGCTATGCAAGTCGGCATATCACAAGATACGAACCATATTCCACCTCCATGATATTGGTGCCGTGCCCGATTTCTGTTCGTTCGTCTTTCCACCCCTCGCCATACAGATATCTACGGCTGTTCTTTACACTCTCCCAATTCTGGTCGAATGAGGAAAGTGCAAAGAACAGCACCGTCATGAACAGTTCAACTCTTGTCATCAACTATTATTTGCCGCCTTGTGCGTCCTCAAAGCCCTCCTTGATAAAGTCGCTGACTTTTGTGGCATACTTCTGTGCAGCCTCGCTCTCCTTCATGGCATTCTCATAGGCACGAATGCGAGCCTTTGAAGCGGCATCCTCGTTGATGATGAAATATACCTGCATGGTCTTCTCCCCATTACCAAGGTCGCGATATATTGCGTATGATTCCTGCATCTCGCCACGTATCTCTTTCTCCACAAGAGTCTCATACGCTGCATAGAAATGATCGAATTCTCCAGAAGTATCGTCACCATTGCTGGCCATGTCACTTACCAGACGCCCCTTTACATGGCTGCCTGCGTTACGCGCATAAGTATTGCACGCATTGTTTATGGCAGCCTGATGCCCAATATTGTCAGACTTGTACTTTGCACAAATACCGACAATCTCAAATCCGTTCTCACCAAGCGACTCAAGTTTGTCATAATGTTTGAGCAGAGCCACATCCAGGCTTCTGGAGGAACCGAAGAGTTTCCATCCCTCCTTGCTGTATTGTTTCATCTTTGATTTGTACTCCTTTTTGATTGCCTTCTGCAAAACTTTGTTCTGTGCATTCACAACAGGTACCGTCAGTACCATTGCAATAAGAATAACGATAATTCTTTTCATAGTTTGTAATATTTATAAATTATGTAATAGCGGATTTCTTACATTAAGCCGTCAACAGAATTATATTTGCGGGTGGCTTTCCACTAAAGATGCCTTTTGGGTGGCATTTCATATTGCCGAGGCCTCTAAAAGGTTTATTCTATTATGAAGGTCTGTTTCAAGACTTTGCCTTTGATTCTGAAACTTACTTCCAGTTTCGTTTCTTCATCTTCCAGACAGTTGAGTGTGCTGAAGGTGACGATATAGTCGTTGCCGTCGCGGCTGAAACTTAGGTTGTCGGCACAATCGGATTTCATGGCAGGAGTGCCTGACGGGGTTATCTTGCGTCCGTCATATTCCAGCCACACACGGTACGAGTCATCATCAATCTGTTTGCCGTGCAAAGAGATTCTGGAAGGAGCTTTGAGGTAAAGTTCGGCTATACTCTCTGCCCACTGACGACGCGTTTTGTCGAAGAAATAGGAAACGCACAGTTTTATTTCGGTGCAGCCATAATCTATATCCTCGATTGACATTATCTGCTTTGCCCTCTGTTCCAGTTGGTGCGTCTTTTCTACCATTGCCTGGTCTATCTCATGAAACTGCTGCTTGTACTTTTCCAGTTCGGCGTCGGAAAGAGGATATAGCATGCTGAACACATAGGTTATGCGTTGCGTCTTCTTGTCCATGTGCTTCTCCCAATATGTGACTTTGGCTTTGGAGATGGAAATGTTGTTCAGAAACGGCATTACTGCAGATTGAGTGGCTGAGCTGGAGCGGAACTCTTCGGTGAAATACAGGTCATCATCGGTGGTGAGCTGCATGATGTCGGAACTGGTCTGCGAACAGACGTTTACCGCCACCGCGTTGATAATGTCTGTCATCAGGATATTCATGCACTCCTTTCGTGCCTCGTCCAGCGTTGGCTTCTGCGAACTTACAGCGATGTATCCGTTGCCCGAAACTCCGATCCAATCAGGCCGTTTCTTTGCGCTCCTGTCCACTACTTTATAGTCTTCTGCATGGCTGCCCAGGATGCCGCTCAGCAGCAGGACGATGACAAATAACGTTTTCTTCATTGTGTGTGTGGTCATTGGCGGGATGGTGTGTTCTTTACTGGAAGTGCTTTCACGACAACTTTTGTTCCTCCGACAGTGATTTCCATGTATGACAGCGAGGTGGTCTGCGCTGTGATGCCATCCACCATGAATGTGCGCAACACGCCAATGTTCTTGGGATAGTCCTCATAGCTATATCTGCTGTTCTCCGTCACCTTCAGCTTTTCCAGCTGGCGGCCATCCTGGTCGAATGCTTTCATGAACTGGCGCTCCATGTGTTCATTGTCCGTGTAGTTTGTAATCCTGGACTGGACGGAGAAGCGTTTGCGTGTGGGGTCAACCTGTGTGCCAAGGATTTCAAACCCGATGTCGCCTGTTGAGATGGTGATGTCGTAGGTGGGTGGGGGCGTGTCGGCAGGCTGTTCGCCGTCGCCATCGTGAGCATTCACTATGTACACGTCGCGTTCGACTATTACGGTGTCATGAACTACTTCGGGATTCTTCTGCTGGCGTATGGGCAGCGGCAGACCTCGGTCGTTGTACCATTGTGCGATGCGCTTGCGTGCAGTACGTATGAAACGTACAAACTGTGGGTCTGTGACCTTGATGCTGCTGATCAGCTTGTCCATGGCCTGCCTGGCATCGCCTACCACATCCGTCTCCAATTTGACGGAGTTGCTGTAGTAGATGCTGCCATCCTCGGTGTTGAATGCCGTGAGCGTGACTTCCGCAGTCAGCACGGTGACATTGCGTACCAGTCCTGCGCTGCTCTTCTTGTCCAGAATGTCAATGTCGGCCTTTATGCCAAAGGCATTGTGGTCGCTTGTGGTGCCGGCATTGTTCTTGGCAATGATCCTTTCGATCTTTCCAAACAGCGCTGTCTTCTGCGCTTCCGTCATATTCTCCCCATCAGGCTTGATTGCCGTGAAGGCGACATCACTCTCATAGACCTCTGTCTGGGATGCCATGACAGCATCGTCAAACTGTGCCATGACAAGCGTTGGCATCAGCATGGTGAGAGACAGGAGCAGGTATTTCTTTATGTAGTCCATAGTGGTATGCGCTATTACTTATTTGACATTTACGCTCAGTTTCTGCCCCATGGCGTCTATCTTGGCCACATGGTCATCGCCAAGGAGCTCTTTCATTTTCTTCCTCAACGCACTACGGAAACCGGACACCTTGTACGGCTTGCCGTTCTCGTCATAGAAAGGAACTCTTATGGTTATGCCCAGGTACTTGTCGTTGGACATGTCAATGCGTGCGTTCTCGTTTACCGCAACCTTTTGCAGCCACTCTTCTATGGCCTCCTTGAAGACACGTCCGTCCGGCAGTTCGTCCTCAAAGCTGAAGTCATCCACATTCTCGTCAATGGCCATGCTCAGGCTGACTTCAACGCCCTGAGCGGCAATGGCATTGAAGGCTTTGTTCAGTTCCTGGAAGAACAGATTGCGTTTCTGCGCGTTGCTATTGCTCTCCAGAATCATCTCCACAACCAATGTAGAGTCGCCACGGCTCTGTCCGGCCAGTTTCACGCTGGCCAGTGTGGTGCTGGTGAACGTTTCCACAGCCTTGATTTCCACGATAGCACTGACAAGGTTCATGGCACCCCGTGTACACTGGCTGCGTACCTCAACCTTGACATCTGTACCAGCGTTCTGCAACATTTTGGTGACGGCATCCGACTGTGTACCTGAGTGCAGTATGTCGTTGTTCTGCATGTTGCGTATCATGGCCAGATAGTCCTTGGTGAGATAGCCTCTCTTGCTGAACATCGAAGTCACAGAGGCAGATGCAGAGCGGCGTATGCTGTTGCCTTCGAGTATCTCTATCTGATTCTCGTTCTGAGCAATGAACGGCACGATGGTGATGGAGGGCAGATGCTTGTTTCCTGCCGGGCCTACTTGCTCACCTGTGGCTTTGCCTAAATCGCGCAGAAGGGATTGGAGATAGAAGGTAATCTCTACCTCGGCTTTAACTTTGCCGCCCATTTTGGTGTAGTTGTCCAAATCTACGCTGTTCGCCATGAACGAGGTGTATCTGTTCTCGCTGAACATCCGTCGGTCGTAATCCCTGTTTTCTACGGGACTGAGCGGTTTGCCGCCGTTTACACCATCCACACCCAGGTGCAGCAGATTATAGAGTGCAGACTTCTGAGCCATAATGACAGCATCTTTCTTTTTCTCTGCCATGCCAGAACAGCGTAGTGTTACGGTCTTCTTGTCCTGTGAGAGCGATACCAGCGAAGCATCGGTCATAAACAGGCTGGCTGTTTGTGCCAATATTGCCAAGGGGAGGACGGCCATCAACAAAAGTAGAGATATTGTTTTTTTCATGTTGCTTTTTGAATATGCGGATAAGGCCGCTTCGTTTGAAGTATTGAAATCTGCATGAGTCGCTTTTATGTTTCTTTGCCGTATATCGTTTGACTTTCATCCGGTCGTATAGACTGTTGAGTTTTTGGTCAAATGGAAGAATTAGGGCACATGGCCATAAAAGCGACTCATGTATCTTGTTGTGCGGACAGTCTACTGTCCGGCTTTGCCAAACTTAAAACACCTCTCTCTTGCAACGGGAGCGGACTTTCAATGTCTTGCCGTTTTCGTTAATCTCTGTGTAGATGACGTCACCACCCTTGGTCACCTTGCATAAGGTCAGGTCTTCTGCCTGAATTTCTGCGGCACTCAGTTCGCCAATCTTCTCCCATGCAGTGCGTGTGCCAATCTTCTTCTCCTTGAGGACTTCGAACTTGGTGCCCTTGATTACACCGTGATCCGAACCGGCATTGATGTATACGGTGATGGCCTTGTCCTTCTTGCTATCGTTGATTTCCAGTATCTGTCCGGTGATAGGGAAGTTTTCCTCGATGAACTGCAGCAGGGGGTTCTGCTTCAGTATGCTGCCTTTGTCGGTAATCTGCTCCAGTGCCTCCTTGAATGCCTCGTCCTTGATGTTCTTGGAATTGGAGCCGCTGAAGGTCATCTGCGATGTGGCCAGAACCTTGCTCTCGGAGGGGTCGATGGCTTTCGCCGTCAGTGTTATCTTGCAGTTTGCCGATACTGATTGTCCGACCCTCTCGGTTGTATGGCTGATGTTGTCAGCTGTAATACAGAGATAGTACTGTGCGCCCAGACGTACTACGGCTCCCATACGCTCTGCTACCATGTCGCTGCCGGCGGTTACATTTTCTCCTGTACGGCGGATGTCCTCATTGTTGGCAATGGCCTCGCTCTCGGCATCGATGAGAACCATGCGTCTGCTGTTGGTCAGAGCAGTCATGACAGCATTTCTGACAGCCTTTTCTTCACCGGTCTTGCCATAGGCCTCTACGAATACCGTAGGTTTTACTGCTGGAGTAATCTCCTCATCCTGGGCATTCATGTTTACAGCAGGAAACAGCAGCAATGCCAACATTGCTGCATACTTTTTCATAAAGGATGTTTTCATCATCGTTGTTTGTTAATTGGTTATAAATAGATTGTTGTGTGGATCAGGATTGTGTTTTGACACAACCAACGGGTTAATGTTTGTTTTGTCATTTCAGACTATCTCTTAGCAAGAGTTAGTCAGGAAGGCAAATACTTACAGTATAGTCAATTCATCTCCCCATTTGCTCATCCGTCACCAGATATCCTAATCACAGATATGACAAAATATCAGCCATAATGAATAAATTCAGATAAAAAAGCCACAATATAAAAT
>CAMWRK010000103.1 GCA_947176655.1 uncultured Prevotellaceae bacterium
AGGTATTTCATCAAGCAGATGGCAGACCATATCCGTGCACGCGTGCGCAAGGTGATGCTGTGGAACGAGAGTGTCACGGCAGGCGGTGCTGACCTTGAACTGATAAAGAGCACTGGTGCCACAATATTTTGCTGGAACCCCTGTCAGCGCGGCGCCGCCGTGGCTGCCTCGCTGGGGTTGGACGCTGTGATAACGGAGTGGGGATCGGGCTGCTACTACATCAACCGCAAGCAGCACAACGGGGAATCGGAACCCGTGGCGGCTGGACATGGCGGAGCCGGTGACCAATTGCCGGCGGTGTATGCCTACAAGCCTGTCCCGGACGATGTGACGGATCCGGAGCAGAGGAGGCACTACACGGGTGTGCAGGCCACGTTCTGGACAGAGCATGTTTCGGACATCAGGTATTGCGACTATCTGGCATTCCCGCGTCTGCTGGCTGTGGCCGAGGCGGCGTGGAGTCCGGAGGAAAAGAAGGACTTTGAGAGTCTGCGCACGCGTTTCGAGGCTGACATTCCGCTGCTCGACATGACAGGCCGTTTGTACGGCAAACATTTTATTGCCAAGTGATGGAGGAGAAGATTGCAGTATTGATAAGTGGCGGAGTTGACAGTGCCGTGGTGACGCACCTGCTGGTACAGCAGGGGTATAAGCCGGATCTTTATTATATTAAGATAGGCATGGAGGGTGAGGACTCCTCGTGCACAGCCGAGGAGGACATAGAGCTGTCCACAGCCACGGCTCGCAAGTATGGACTGGAACTGGAGGTCATAGACCTTCAGAAGGAATACTGGGAACGCGTCGTTGGCTATGCCATAGAGAGAGTGCGCAGGGGGCTTACTCCGAACCCCGACGTGATGTGCAACAGACTGATAAAGTTCGGTGCATTCGAGGAAAGGATAGGGTACAGGTATGACAAGATAGCGACGGGACACTACGGGCGCATTCTGGAGCGCGATGGCAAGGTGTGGCTCGGCGTGGCTCGGGATCCTGTCAAGGATCAGACGGACTTTCTGGCTCAATTGCCGGGGATGGAGATACGCAGGCTCATTCTGCCTCTCGGCGACCTGATGAAGGAGGACGTGCGGCGCATAGCCGAGGAGGCGCATCTGCCTCAGGCCAGACGCAAGGACAGCCAAGGCATCTGTTTCCTGGGCAAGATAAATTACAATGATTTTTTGAGACGCTTCCTCGGAGAGCGTGAAGGCAAGGTCATAGACATTGAGACTAACCGTATCGTGGGCACGCACAAGGGTTTCTGGTTCCACACCATAGGCCAGCGCAAGGGTCTGGGTCTGAGCGGTGGCCCTTGGTTCGTGGTCAAGAAGAATGTACGTAAGAACGTCGTGTTCGTAGCCCGTGGCTGGGACACTCAGTTGCAGTACGGCCATGTGTTCCGTCTGGCGGATTTCCATGCCATCACCGAGGAACTTCCGCTTGCAGCTGACGGGACACCGTTGGAGATAGCCTTCAAGGTGCGCCACGTGGATCACTTCATGGACGGAACCATAGAGCGGGACGGCGACGGATACATAGTACGCTCTACGCAGCCGATACAAGGCATTGCCCCGGGGCAGTTCGGATGCATCTATGACCGTATGAAGGCGGTATGTTACGGAAGCGGGGAGATAAGCCTGCCAGGGACAGGACACGGGGATACAATGGGTAAACAATAATTATGATATGCAAGCTATAATACTGGCCGCAGGTATGGGTCGCAGGTTGGGAGCCTATACGAAGGAAAATACCAAGTGTATGGTATCTGTCAACGGTGTGAGACTGATAGACAGGGTATTGGGACAGCTTTCGCGTCTCGGACTTAGTCGTGTGACGATAGTTGTAGGATACAAGGGTGATAGCCTGAAGGCGCACATAGGCGGACGCTATGACGGGGTACTGAGGATAGAGTATGTTGAGAACCCTGTCTATGACAGGACGAACAATATATACTCCCTCTTCCTTGTGAGGAAAAGGATGGAGGAGGAGGATACTCTGCTGATAGAGAGCGACCTGATATTCTCCGATAACCTTTTCCCTATGATAATGGACGCCCCCTCGCCCAACGTGGCTCTGGTGGCAAGGTATGAGAGCTGGATGGACGGTACGATGGTCAAGATCGATGCCGAGAACAATATCGTCAACTTCATCCCGAAGAAGGCTTTCGACTATGCCGATGTGGGCGAGTATTACAAGACTGTAAACATATATAAGTTCAGCAAGGAGTTCAGCAAGACCCGGTACGTGCCTTTTCTGGAAGCATACAGCAAGGCTTTGGGCGACAACGAGTATTACGAGCAGGTGCTGCGCGTTATTACCCACATAGACAATGCTGACCTGAAGGCTTTGCCCGTGGGCGGTGAGAAGTGGTACGAGATAGACGATGTGCAGGATCTGGACATTGCCGAGACGCTTTTCGCCGAGGGCGGGGAGATGTTCCGCAGGTACAACTGCCGCTATGGCGGCCACTGGCGCTTCCCGAAGTTGCTGGACTACTGCTATCTCGTGAACCCTTACTTCCCTCCACAGCGTATGAAAGACGAGCTGAAGGCGAACTTTGACATCCTGCTTACGGAGTATCCCTCCGGCATGTTGGTCAATTCCATGATTGCGGCCAAAAATTTCGGCATCAGCCAAGACTATGTCGTTGTGGGTAACGGTGCGGCGGAACTCATCAAAAGCCTTATGGAACAGTTGCATGGCAGGGTGGGCGTGATATATCCCACGTTCGAGGAATATCCCAACCGTCTGGCCAAGGAACGCATAGTCCAGTACATAGCTGATAACGATACCTTGTCGTATGACGCCGATGACTTGATGGCGTTTTTCGGCGACAAGGAGATTGGCACCTTGCTTCTGATCAATCCGGACAACCCTTCCGGGAACTTCATAGACATGGATGGTGTGCTCAGGCTGGCAGACTGGTGTGACGGCAATGGGATAACGTTTGTTGTGGACGAGAGTTTCGTGGACTTCAGCGAAGGTTTTGAGCACAATTCTCTGCTGCACGACGAGATCCTGGAGGTGCACCGCCTTGTGGTGATGAAGAGTATCTCCAAGTCATTTGGAGTGCCTGGGTTGAGGCTCGGCATTCTTGCGTGTGCTGACAGGCAGCTGATTTGTCGCATGAGGAAGGATGTCTCTATATGGAACATCAATTCCTTTGCCGAGTTCTATATGCAGATATACGGCAAGTACGCGGCAGACTATACCGCGGCTTGCCATCGTTTCATATCCGAGAGGGAACGGTTCGGAGGGCTTCTCAGGCAGATTACCTTCCTGCGTGTGCTGCCTTCACAGGCGAACTATTTCTGTTGCGAGGTGACTGACCGCTATACTTCCGCTGAGCTTGCCATGAGACTGCTGGAGGGGTACGACATAATGATAAAAGATTGCGGCTCGAAGAGCACCCTGAAGGACAGGAATTACATACGTATGTCGGTCAGGGACACCAAGGACAACGATGTCCTGATAGCTGCACTAAGGGAGCTGGAACGATGAAGGTATGAGGTTGTGGGGGGGGGAACCTCGGTCATGTGGCCGGTGCCTTTATGGCGTTGCAGCCGGATGTGGAAGTGACGGTGATGACGCGTTCTCCGAAGAGATGGCGTGAGGATATTGCCCTGGTAATGCCCGACGGCGGTGAGCTTGTGGCACACCTGTCGCTGGTCACCGCTGATGTGCGTCTAGCAGTGTCTGGTGCCGACTATGTGGTTCTGTGCCTGCCTGGCTTTGCCTTGGCCGATGAGATGAGACTGCTGGCTCCGTTCCTGGAGAGCGGGACGGTGGTGGGTGCTGTGGTAAGCAGCACAGGATTTTTCTTTACAGCCGAGGACAACCTGCCTGCCGGCACGGTGCTCTTCGGGTTGCAGCGCGTTCCGTTCATTTCGCGCACCATTGTCTACGGGAGCAGGGCTCACCTTATGGGGATGAAGACTCGGCTGGAGGCCTGTGTGTCTGCTAATGGTGGCGGCACGGTGGCGGTGGCACTGCAGGAGAGGGTGCTCCGTGACGTTGAGAGGATGTTTGGCACGCCTGTCTGCCTGCTGGACAGCATCTACGAGGCAAGCCTGAGCAACAGCAATCCTTTGCTGCATCCGGCACGCCTGTATTCGCTGTGGAGGGATTGGGACGGTGTAAAAATGTATGACAGGAATCCGCTGTTCTACGAAGAGTGGACGGACGAGGCCTCGGAGGTGCTTGTTGGCATGGATCGGGAATTGTTCGCTCTTTTGGACAGGTTGCCGGTGCGCAAGGGCAGTATTGTCCCGATACTGGAGTATTACGAAAGTGCCGATGTTGTTGCGTTGACGAGGAAATTGCGTAGCATACGTGCTTTTCGTGGCATAGCTTCTCCCATGAGGCAGGTTCCTGGCGGCTATATACCTGACGTGCAGAGCAGGTATTTTACGGAGGACTTCCGTTACGGGCTGGCAATCATACGCCGTCTGGCAAAGGAGCATGGGGTGGACACGCCGGCTATGGACAGGATATGTGGTTGGGGGTTCTCAATGCTTGACCGCGTGTGGTGCGGAGGCAGGGTGGTCTGAGTCGCGTTGTCAGCCGCGTCCGAAGAGATATTTGCGGAATATGGGGCTGATGCGCAGTATGTTGCTTGTGATGATGCTGAAGGCTATCACTATCAGGGCTATGAATATGGACAGCGAGGTGTCTATGGCGAAATTGTGCTTGTTGGCCTTGAAGAAGGTGCCTACGGCGGGCAGGTTGGGCAGGAAGAGGAAGTGCAGCAGGTATATGTCGAGAGTGCGGCGGCCTATATATTGGAGCGTGCTTCCTATGAATGTCATCTGTGAGAAGTACGGGGCATAGTGCCGGAAATACATGAACACCATGGTCAGGAGTATGAAGCGTGCCATGGTCAGCGGCAGGTTTGCCCATGCCATGCGCAGGGTGTGCCACTTCAGTACATCCATGGTGCAGAATATCACCAGGCATACGATGGCGGGGTAGAACCACATCGAGTCCATGATACGTGTGGCCTTGTCCCAGTAGCGCCGTACGATGTTGCCGAAGAGGAAGAAGGGCATGTACTTCATGAGCTGTATCAGTGACGTGTAGTCCAGCACCGTACTCGGTGCCTTGCCTTTGTAGCCGTCGGCCCACCAGAAGTGGCGGGGGAGGTAGCATGTCTCGTAGGCCGCGAGGGAGAGGAGGAAGAACAGCGTGACGGGTATCCAGGAGGGCCGTCTGAGCTTGGATTCGGCATAGCAGAACACATAGTAGAGCACGAACATGTACAGGAGGGCCAGCGTGAACCAGTAGCCGCCCTTGGTGGGGGAGTTCAGGTTGGCCTGCAGGGCGGGCATGAACCTGGGGTAGAGTGCGGCGCAGGAGAAGAGGAAGAAGACGGCGGTGGGGAGGGTCTGTATGCGCACCTTCCTGCCCAGCAATGTGAGGAGTGTGCGTGCGTCCCATGCCAGCGAGGCCTTGTAGGCCAGGAAGCCGCTGACGAAGAAGAAGAGGGGCATGCGGAAGAGCAGGAGGAAGGACATGGAGGAGGACTGCTTGACGGGTTGGAGGAAGCCCATCTGGGCTACGTGGTAGGCCACGACGAGTATCATGGTGAAGCCGCGCATGGCGTCAAGCCATTCCATGCGCTCCTTGCGTTGCGGTGTCTCCGTGTTGGTGTTTTCCATATTCCTGTGTGTATATATATAATGTATAATGTATGTGCGTGCCTCTGTGCCCCGCCCTGCCCCCTGCCTGCCGTCCGGTGGCGGGGCGGGGCACTATTGGCGGTGCAAAAATACTAAAATATATTTTGCCGTCCGCGGATTTATGCTTAATTTTGCACCCTGACGCGGCACACGGGCTGCCGTCCCTTTTCTTTATTGCATTGTACAAACGTCCATACCGTCACCATGATGATACCACAGGCAGCACACGATTCGCTCCGCGACCGCTTCAGCCCCGACGGCTCCCTCCTGCGCCGCCACCAGCTGAGGATGCTGGAGATTCTGGCCGAGACAGACCGCATCTGCCGCAAACACTCCATACCCTACTGGCTGAGCAGCGGCACGCTCCTCGGTGCCGTGCGCCACGGGGGCTTCATACCCTGGGACGATGACCTGGACATAGAGATGATGCGCGGGGACTATGACCGCCTCATGTCCGTCCTGCCTGCCGAGCTGCCTCCCACCATGGCGTTGCAGACGCACGAGACGGACCCCGCCTACTTCTTCCACTATGCCAAGGTGCGCGACCGCCGCTCCCGCCTGCTTGAGTTTACCGGCTACGACCTGTGCTGGAAGGAGCGCGGCATATACATCGACATCTTCCCCCTCGAGTGCCAGCCCATGGCTCTGCACAGGCTCAGCGAGGCCTGCGCCGGCCACATGTACAAGATGTGGCGCACAAGGACCGACGACACCGCCGCCCTGCGCCGCATAGGCCGCCTCTTCCGCCTGAACAGCTCCCTCACCTTCCCCCTCCTGCGCCTCCTCGGCCGCCTCTGGCCCTCGGGGGTCATAACCAGCGGCATGGGCATACCATACCACAACCCGCGCCGCATGGAGGACATCTTCCCCCTCTCCACCATGCTCTTCGAGGGCATGCCCTTCCCCGTGCCCCGCGACAGCGACCACATGCTGCGCCTCCTCTATGGCGACTACACCATGCTGCCCCCCCCGGAGAGCATCCGGGAGCACGCCTCCGCCGTCGGAATCGCTCCTCCCCCCTCCATTCCGGTATACGGCCTCTGTCAGGATGGCATATATTACACACTCAATGCGGACGGCGTAAGTGTCAGCGTAACGCATGACGACAGCTTCAGCTTCGGCAGGGAATGCTCCGGAGACATTGCCGTCCCCTCCACCGTCGCCCGTGACGGCAGGACATACGGTGTGACGCGCGTAGGATACCGTGCCTTCTATGCCAACGACTGCGTCACGTCCATATCCCTCCCCGCCGGCGTGACGCGCATTGGAAAGGGTGCATTCCTCCGTTGCCGCTCCCTCGCCTCGATGGACCTTCCCGCCGGTCTGACGGATATAGGGGCGTATGCCTTCATGGCTTGCCGCTCCCTCACGTCCGTAGTCATCCCCGCCGGCGTGACGGATATAGGACACAGAGCCTTCTCGGGGTGCTGCTCCCTCCTCTCCCTCGTCTGCCGTGCCAGGGAAGTGCCGCAACTTGGAAGCTATGTATTTAACTCCGTTCCTCAAAGCAGGGCCACCCTCTACGTACCCTCCTCCTCCCTCGAAGCCTACAAGGCGGCAGACCAATGGAACAGCTTCGGAACCATATTGCCGTTATGCTGATGTCCCCCGCCCATGCATCACCACAACCGCCTGCCTATGCCACCGACACCACGCCCCTGCGGCTCCGTCTCGTCCGAGGCAACGCTCCGTCTCGTCCGAGGCAACGCCCCGACAC
>CAMWRK010000104.1 GCA_947176655.1 uncultured Prevotellaceae bacterium
TGTTTTTGTCTGTTTGCCATTAACATTTTGGAATAATTTGGATGAATTTAGTAAGATTTTGATGTTATTCCGATCATTATCTCCACAGCTAGCTGCCGTCCCGACGGTCGCCCCCGTAAGAAACTTGTTTCTTCGGGGGATTAGGCTACCCCAACCGGCTATAGGCCGGCTTTTGAGGCTCGTCCCCTCGGTTTATGGGCGGCAAGCCGCTCGTTTTAGTGAGACAGCCATAGGCATGTCAGTCCGAACTTGGAGGTATGTCCGGTTCTGCCGAGGATTTCTTACGACCGAGCCACTTTGAGTAGTGAGCCACGATAATATTGAGGTCGTCCCGTGCTTCCTCAGAGAGTTGGATTGGTGCCTTATCTCCGGACGACTCCATGATGTTTGCTATGCCGCCGAAAGAAAGAAGGGAGAAGAAGAGCATGAGGTCGCAGTTGCACTCGATAGCGAATAGATGATGGAGAGCCTCATGCAGCTCCGGAGTTCCGATGGCGAAGTCCGAGGCGTGAAGTACCAGATGGTCGATTAGCTTGCGGAGCCTGTTGCCGATGGCGATGGCCGAGTGTTCCGGTATCTCAGTATTGTCTGACTGTTCCGATAAGGAGCACTCCGCTTCATTCATAGCCTGGTCAAAGAAATCAAAGAACTCATCAACCGAGGATATGCCAAGAATGAAGCGCAGCAGTCCGCGTTCCTCACGGTCGATAAGTCTGACAGGGATTGTCTCTCCTTCGAAAAGAAGAGATAGTGTAATGATGAGTTTCTTGCTGACACGCTCTGTCGTGACTGCACCCAGATTGGTAAGAGACTGAATGAACATTCTGACATTGCCACGGTGCCAGTTCCAGACTTCTGCAAGTTCCGAGAAGGAAGATACCAACTGACCCTTTGAAAGTGTTACGGACTCTCCTGAGATCCTGACTTCAATAGGAGAATCTGTCGCAGACTCCAGCAGATGAATATAGGCGTCGAGCTTCGAGAACCGATTTGCATCAACCGATGCAGTATCCTGAAGGAACGTCAATAACTGACGGCTCATCGTGATGCTGTATGATTTTTTGTTGTTCATATTTTTATCGTGGAAGCAATAATTGGTTTCTTGGATTATTCAGTTTGCTCAGATTCGATGAACTCTAATACTTCCGCGTCTTCGATTACGTCAGCACACCTATCTTTTATAAGTTTGGTCTTACCTATGGTAGAAGATTTACAACCGGAAACATTTTCCCATTCAGGCCAACTGAAATATTGGCAGACAATCTCGTTAGCTGAGCCGTTGACAAACGCCTTGCGTCTGTCAAAATCATACATAGACTCTATAAGCTCTCGTGAAGGATAAAAGACCGAGGCGATACCGATAACAATCAGTGTAAAACCGAGAGGCAGAAGTTCCGGTATCGGTAATGCCAGAAATCCGATGCAGAAAAGTGTTACAAGTAACCTGCGGCGATGAAGCCGGTGGAGCAGCTTGTCACAGAATCCTGAGAAAAATAGCAAACCTGTTATAACAGTGGATGGAAGCAGACACAAGGCATTACCGTATACCGAAAGGTGGTAGAAATGGAATGTGATCAGATACAAGGTGAGCATCCTTATGAATAGTTTACGGAAAGAGAACCGGGTCGTCATATTGCAATAGAAAGCAATCATGGAAGGGCGCTTGTTACGATAGAGTATCGGAGCAAGCATCGGTGTCACAAATGAGGACAGATACAGAAGTTGAAAAATCAAGTTCATGGTTGCGTCAATGATGTGGGTCTTATAATGGGGTATGTTGTTCAGTCGAATTTGTCAAGGTCTATATCAAGGAACCCGTTGGTGGCATGGAGAACGATAGCGCCAACATCCTCACGAGATGGATTCTCGCTCTTCCATCTGGACGCGAAGCGTTTGTCCTTTTTCAGCATACGTACCGCCTTGTCGAGCCTGTCCTCCGGGATATCCCAGACATGGCCTTTGGGGTAGACGCTTCTTGGGCGGACGGCTACGAGAGTCATTGTCTTCCGAAGCACAGGCATAAGCTCGACCCCTGACCGCGCCATCAATGTGGCTTCGTTTTTCGGGACAAGCGCGTCCACCCATGAACGGTGACGGTGAATCATGTTGACGATCTTGAGATACATTGAGTCTTTCATGGCATCTCATCTTATGAAGTCGCGGAGCACTTCAGTCAGATTTCGTGAAAAGACAACCTCATGGCAGCTCGCCGTCTTCTTCTCAAGCTCGGTCTGGACCTCGATACCGAGGGTTTCCAGCGACTGATATAAGGTGACATAGACTGTGTCACATTTGCCGTTGTCATCAGTTATTCCGTTGACCTTATAAATGAAGTCGCATGTCGGGTCAGAATAGGCGCAGCACTGCTCGCCCATGACGGTTGCATTGGTGGGTATGACGTGATAGAGGATGATAAGCTCCATGTGGTCATCAAGGATGTCGAGAAGTTCGCCTATGGGGAGCGGTTCCGGGATATGAAACTCCAGGACTGAGCTGTCCTCGTGGTACTCTACATCAATGAAGTTTTGCCGCGCCGTCAGCTGCGGCATCTGAAGGTTCAGATGATTCAGGAAACTTTCGACTGTACTGTTCTGCATAATGTGGGAAGTATATTGATTGATGATTGGTATAAGAGGATTTAACTGTAGTTCAGAGGGTGGAGATAAAGGTGCACATTAGCAGTGTTGGAAGTTCCTCTATGTCGATAGGGAAATCCGGGTTGCCAAGTTTTTCTATACACTTTGGTGTCTCTGCGGCGAGGATACCCATAGTCTTGAACTGAGCTTCGCTCATAAGGGAGTATGAGAGTGAGTCAAACGAGATCCAAGGCTGGATTATCATCCACATATAAGCCGAAGCACGGTTATCCTTGCCGACCTTGCCGGTACGGATGTCGTTGACACATTGCAAGGCGTTCTGGATAAGACGACGGTTGTTGCGCATGGTCAGTATGGTTACAAGTTCCGTCGGCTGGAACATTCCGCTTCCGTCGGAGGCGAGTGTGATGATTTGCTTCATCACTTCGGCCGAATTGTCTCGTACCTTGGTTAGCGGAATGTTGCCGAGCTTGGGAAGATGTTCAAGGAACGACCGGAAAGCCTTGTCCTCAGCACCTAAGTAGTCAAACACCTGCTGCTTCGAGGTAAAACCGGATGCAATGGTGCTGTCAAGCATTGACTCATACTTCTCGATTGTAGCCTTGGGCGTAAGTCTGAATGTTGTTGTGCCATCCATGCTACCCAAAAAGTGATGCATGGATTTCTCCAGTGCGAGGGTAGCTGAATCAGCAGGCTGCGTGTTGAGCGATGCCACCAACAGGCAGTAATCTGAAAGTGTACGTTTCTGCGCCCCGGCGAGGTCGCCGAGGCGCATGACAATGGAATCGCGTATGCAGATGTAGCTCGAGTCCGTGCGATTGTTCTCGACACCATACGGTTCACGAAAGAAACGGGAGGCGATGGTATCGTCAAGCGCCTTCCACTCCTTGACAAGTTCAATGAGCTGTTTGGTGTCGGCCATATCGATGGAGTTGAGCTGGTGGAGACATGATGCGTAATCCTCCAGGGCATCGAATGGACTGCGGTAAATGCGCTTGTCGGAATCGGCGTCGCTGTTGCAGCCGTATAGCACGAACACCAAGGCTGCGATGAATGCTTTGCCCGCGTGGAGTATAATTTTCGGTAGTGTCTTCACCGTTAGCGACTCGATTTGTCGCTCTGTCGGATTACTTGTCATATCAAAATCTGTTTTTGAAGCGTATGTGAAACTTGTTTTACGCCGCGAAAATAGAGTATAATTTTAATATGATAATAATATTGGATAATGTTTTATGTTGATTTATAAAATCATACTCAAAATATGATTTTTGTAAATTATTACATTACATAGTCTTGTGAAAGATACCCACTGAAACACACAGAGGTCAGATATGATAATGATACTCGGATTTACTGAAAATAAATCCGATCTTTAAGCGGTTCTCAAAGTGGATTCAGAACACATCTGAAAACAGATATGTCGAATTTGACGTATTGAGTAAGGAAATAGGATACATCGAGGAGCCCTGAGACAATTTTCGTCAAGTATGATTTCTATTCCGATAAAAATTATTATCTTTGCACCAGTAAATCAGACTTTGACAGATGGCAAAATTCGGATACATAATGACAGCACCGGGCTACTCGGATTTCGAGGCCGATGAGAAGTGGATGGTAGAGTTCGGCTGTATGGAGATTGTCAAGGAGGAGTTGTCCGGTCACGACGGGATGCGTAGCCTATGGGACTCTCTTATAGGGCGGCTTCAGTTCGGTGACACCATCGTCATCCCAAAACTCAGCAATGCCCTGAAGGGAGCGCGACAGCTCGTGTTCTTTTTGGAACTTTGCCGCATCAACAATATCCGGCTGATATCGATACATGACAGGATAGATTCAAAGGACGAGCTATTTCCTGACTGCAAGACCTCGGATGTCCTGACGGCAATCGCTCTTCTCCCCAAGGAAGCAAATGCCATCCGTAAGACTGACCGTCATGTCATCAAGGTACGCAAACAGATCTCGGAAATCTCACGCAAGGCTGTAGGCAAGGCTGAACGGAACCGGAAAGTCATCAATATGTATCAGCAGGGATTCTCCATCGATGACATCTTCGCTGAGTCTGGCTTCAAAAGCCGCAGTTCCGTATTCCGTGTTCTCAATGATGCAAATATAGAATTGAACCGTGGAAATACAAGAGGTCCGCTTGGCCCACGGAAAAAGAAAGGGGAAAATAACGACGAAAAGGAGGAAGAATGAAAAAGATATTGTTTCTCCACGGATTCTTTGCCTCCGGGAGTTGTGTGCCGGCGAAGACAATCAAGGAGGCGCTTCACAACAAAGTAAAGGTGCTTACTCCTGACTTGCCTGTTCACCCATACAAAGCCCTTGAACTTATCCGTGGTATCATAGACAAGGAGAACCCCGATTTGCTTGTCGGCAACAGTTGCGGTGCTTTCTATGCCCAGATGCTTGCTCCGATAGTCGGTATCCCTGCATTGCTCGGCAATCCTCATTTCAGGATGACAGAGTTTCTTGAGGAGCGTAAGGGCGTTCAGCAATTCAAGTCTCCGAGGAAAGACGGCGTTCAGGAATTTGTCATCGATGATGAAATGATTGAAGAGTTCCGTCGGCTTGAAGCAGAGCAGTTCGATTGCACCAGCCTCTACTGGAAGGATAAGGTATGGGGCTTGTTCGGTGAGCAAGATCAGATTGCCCACTTTGAGCCTGATTTCATGAAATACTACAACGTCTGCTACCGTTTTCCCGGCGGGCATACTCCGACAGAGGAGGAAACACGGACATGGTACGTTCCGCTGATCGAGAAGATGCTAATGACTATAGCCCGGCCGGAGACTGGCACGAGAAGATTTCAACACTTCAAGGGTGGTATGTATCGAATGGAACGCACGGCTTTCGACAGCGAGACACAGCAGCGCATGGTGGTGTACCAGGCTCTTTATGGTGAACAGGCATACTGGGTACGCCCTGAAAGAATGTTTTTCGAGAAGATAACAAGGAAAGACAAAACATTCAACCGCTTCCTTGAGATAGACGCATAAAACCGGATATAATGGAAACACCAATACTTAATGAGCATAACAAGCAGGAATATCCGCCGATGCACTCGGCCGAGCATCTTATAAACGGAGAGATTGACCGCCGTTATGGATGCGGCCGTGCCTTCAGCGCTCATATCGAGCGCAAGAAGTCAAAACTGGATTACCGGCTGCCTAAACCACTGACAGATGATGAGCTTCGTTCTCTTGAGGATTATGTCAACGCAGCTATCAATGCCGATGTTGATGTCACGGAGGAATACATCACACAACAGGAGGCGATGAGTCGGTTCGATATGAGCCGTCTGCCGGAAGGAGCGTCTGATACGGTCCGGGTAGTTCATATCGGTGACTATGACCAATGTCTTTGCGCCGGCACACACGTGAAGCACACATCGGAAATCGGACACTTCAGAATATCGAGCAGCCGCTATCACGACGGAGTGCAGAGGATCGTGTTCCGTCTTGACTAAAAGAGGAAAAATGTACTTTATAAACGGTATTACGGCATAGAGAAACACAGGCACCGGGATTACTCCGATGCCTGTGCTTATGTTCTGAGAGGTTGGCTTCAACAGTTTCCACTCAAGACCTTGATAAGGTTCTCTTCGCAGAATTTTTCATATTCCTTTGGGTCTGTACCGCTCTCTATGGCGGTGTCGATGATGTCACCCAGTTGGGTGAAGTCTACATCTTCCGCTATTCTGCGTGTTTCTTTTGTATCTCGGAGAAATATCTCGTAATAGTCTACTCCCTCATTGAGAGCCACTATAACCTCGCCTTTATGAAGCCGTCCGTTGACTTTGAACTTCAAAGCCGGCATATTAGCCATAAGGGTCGCAGCTAATGATGATATACCCCACGACATCAGGACGTTAATGGGTGTCAGCCCTACAAGTTGCTGACGGATTGTTTCTGCTACATTGAGAATGTGCTGTCTGTCAATTTTCATAGTTTTCTCTTGTTATTGTTATAGAATGATATAGACTTTTGAAACCTCTTACTATGGCTTTTTCCAGGTTGTCGTTTTCGACATATTCAATATGCAGTTGCTTTGTCCAATAGTCAAAAGTAAACTCAGCTATTGAGCCGGAATACATATCGCTGTTTCGGCATATCGTCACTGCCACATAATCCCTCGTACCGCTCTGCAGACTAACGTAATGACCGAAATAGGTAAAACAGTCATTATTGGACTGATTGACTGACGTAATGCGGTCAATCAGTCGCTTTATAAACTTATATGCAGGCTTTTTCATTTTGGCTCAATTTCTTCAATAGAGACGGTATAGCCGTAACCGTCCTCGGTTCTCCACTCCTGACACCCCCAGATGTCAATAAGAAATTCGCCGCTTCTGCCGAAAAAGTTTTCTCTGCACGTCTTGATTTCTTCCTTAAAAGCCTTTTCAGCCTTTTCTATTGTTGTGCAAAGGGTGTGACTGTCAGAAACGCTCTCACTCATTTCAATGAGTGTCGCCACAAGATAGAATGTCTTTTGCATATCTTCTGATTTTATGTGGTTATATCATCGGGATTGAGCGTCCGTGTTCGCGGAGATACTCCATCATTTCTTTTGCCTCGAGATGCGATGCGCGGTTGCGTGGGTCATGTCCGTAGTTCTCGTCAGCATAGACCTTGATACATGCTACTATGACGCGCCAAAAGGTCTGCTGAAGGGTGCGGTGCCAATAAGGAATTGAAGCCGCAAATGCTTTTGTGTTGAAAATGGGGCCGGAAGCCAAGAGCTTTCCTCTACAA
>CAMWRK010000105.1 GCA_947176655.1 uncultured Prevotellaceae bacterium
CAGTATACGCAAATATCTTTCTCCATTGTCCTCATGGATTATATCCATACGGTCCACACGTCCTCCAGTCAGCACGGACACATTGTTTTCGTCCACTTCAACAGTCATTTTCATAGTGACATCTTCCTCCATGGCTTCCATTGTAATAGGTGCATGCCGCTCATCCCATCGCAGAAGATTCATCAGATAACGTTCGATTACTTCCCTGATGAGGATGTTTTCTCCGCGAAACTCTCTGATATTGGCATCCTCGGCAAACTGACGGTCTATGACAGGCTGTATCAGTTTACCTTTGTTTGCCGTATATTCCGAAAGGTGTGCACGGGTTATGACATTGTCTTTGGCGTGTGACAATATTTCCAGATATATTCTTTCTGCCGCGTTATGGAATATATTTCCCATCAGACGGGCATCAATACCATCCTCCGGATCCGGCACGACACGGATGTTGCATACAGACGTCAGATAGAATTTCATCGGGCAGTCCAGATAGCGGTTGATACTGGAAGGGCTTAATGGAGACGCATTAGGATTTATGTTCAGATTATATTTATGGTGTAATATCTGCAAGATCTCATCGGTCTTGACAACATCCTCAAGACTGAGTGATGTTGTATTCTGCTCGGCCTCCATACGCAGGCATCGTATGGGAATATCGGTTTCCGCCTGTAGCTGACGCAGGAAACGACTCATTTCGTGGCGGAGTGTTCCGGAAGAGTTTTCATTGAAGACAAATGTTACATGTTCTGCACGCTGGATGAGTCTGTAGAAATAGTAGGCATATACTGCGGTGCGATGGCGTATGGTCGTCAATCCGAACCCTGTCCTCAGGGTGTATGGGATCAAAGAGTTGTCCATGCCGTTTCTTGGCAGAAAGCCTTCACCGACATTAAGCATCAAGATATTGCGGAAATCCAGACACCTTGTTTCAAGAACTCCCATGACCTGCAATCCCTGAGCCGGTTCTCCATGAAACGGGATGCTTTGGCTGCCGAGTATACGGCGAAGCAAGCGCCGCAGTGTCGCTGGGAGCAGTTGTAACGGATGGACTTCGTCTGTAGCCATATCGTGAAACTGACGCAACGCCTTGTGCATAAGATACAGACTTTCCTGCATCAGAATGTCATCGAAACACTCATTCTCATCCATTTTCGCGGCCAACTCCATTACGATAGCATCCAAATATGACACCAGTGCCGGTATATCGTTCGGATTTACCCGTGTCTCCCACAGTGAGCTGTTTATGTGAGTTGAATATGGATGGTATTTTATTGTTTTCAGAAAAGGGAAAAGGAATCTGGAACGCTTTTCGTCCCATCCGTCAGTCTGCAAAGCTATCAATGCCATTATAAGGCTATATACAGGAGTTCCTGTCAATGCATATCCCATGGTTACATTTATATCCTTGGGACATCCCTGTGTGTCGGTGTGGTCTGTATCCGGAATGGAATGCAATACCGGCTGTAGTTGTTGCTCGTCACACAATACCAAGGCAGTCTCCCTTTCCGTTGAGGTCAGTTCGTCTGTAAGCCATCCTGGCACATATCTTGTGGCAATGCTGTCCGTGCTGGTAGATACAAAAGTCAGTTCCTGCTTGTGTCTCAGATTGTCGTAGAGGTCAGAGTGGGCAAGAGCATTCGGAAACAACTTGATATTCTCCCTTATGAAATCTCCGGCCTCGAAATCGCAGTTATCCTTGTACATCGCATCATAGTCCCAGTAAAACAAGGCCTGCCGCCTGCTGTCCAGATAAGACATGAGTTTCTTTTCCGTCTCGCTCAGCATATTGAATCCGACGAAACAGAATGTCCTGCTGCTGTCAAGTGAGGCCAGCAGTTCACAGCTTTCCACGACTTTCCTTTCCAATGCCCCCTGATATGGCGATACTCCTGCCGGCATAGCGGTCGTAAGACCATGATACAGTTCCGGCATTATAGTCCACAGTTCGCTGAACCTTTCCTGTATGCGTGTCTTGTTTTCCGACGTGAAGCTGCCGAAGAAGCGTTCCAATGCCTCGCGTTGTGCCGGAGTCAGGAAATCAAGGGATTCCATCTCTCCCAACTCTCTTGCATTGGTGAAGAGTGCATCGGCATTAACCAGATGTTTGTCAATGTCATCGAAATCAGACAGGATTATCTCCCCCCAGCCCCAGAACATGTCCAGAGTCTCTGCGTGCGCACCCATCAGTTTCTTATAAATATGGTATAGGGTACACACTGCCGGTATCTGTTCCGCCACATGTTCGCCTGTTGTCACAGAGAACAGATCACCTATAGTCATATATTGCGGTGCCCAAAGCGGTTTTTCCGTCAATTCAAGAAACTCTTCGTTCAGGAACAGGCGTGCACGTTTGTTAGGGAAGACCGCGGTAACATTTGTCATGTCATGTCCGAAGCGCTGATACAGATCCTCTGCCACATTGGCAAGGAAGGTGTTCTTGTGCCATTCCGTATTGTGTATTGATTTCATCTGACCTTCTCTATTGTTTCATTCCTGACATACCACAGATAGCCGTTTATTATATGATCCGGGTACATGGCTTGCAGCAGGCGCATGTAGTTTTTTACCTGTTTCTTGTAGCTGTCGTGTTTGTCTCCGAACTTATAATCTATTACCGTTATATGGTTATCTTTCATTATTATACGATCGGGGCGCTGCGTACGGCTGTGACATCTGGCGGCTGTAGGATCCAGTATGTCGCATTCGGAAAATATGCGGTTATCCGTATCGAACCATGATGCCACCAATGGATTGTCGTCAATCTGGTGCAGATACCCACGCAGTTCATCACATTGTTCGTCTGTCAGACGGCCTTGCATCCTGTTACGCCGGAGTACGATTTCCACCATACCTGTATTGCCTATCTCTGACAATACGTTGTGATAAAGTGTACCCAAAGTCCTGTTGCCGTCTGCATCAAGCATCTCTTTGGCTTCATTGCTCTGACGAAAGTTCAGTCTTGCCTTGTAACTGACCATCTTCGCACATACCGGAGTGTAATCAGGTTGCATACGGTTATCGCTTGCCTTTTGTGTTTTTACCTCGGTCACAGGTTCGCCGTCCTGCCAACTCCAGATTCCGTCATCCTGATAACACGCCTGTGGGTTAAGGCATCGAGCCAAGAGATTTCCCACAGTGGTGTTCTCGGCAAAGGGTTTGTCCTTACACCATGCCCATATATACATATTGCAGGTTGCACGTGTCAGTGCCACATACAGAGCATTCAGTTCGTCCACCCGGTTCTGCTGCCGTTCTTCTTCGTATCGTCCGCTGTAATATGACTGGGACATGCCTGATGTCTTGGATATGGGCATTTTCCCAAGCGTATTGAATTCATCGTGTCCATCCTCGGCTTCGCACCACAATGTTTCGCTTTTGTCACTTTCCATGGCCCAGTCGCAGAATGGCAGCAGTACGGTATGGAATTCCAGTCCTTTGGATTTATGTATGGTCAGTATGCGTATACCGTCCTGCTTCCCTGACGGAATAGCCTGCCTGCACAGTACAGTGTCCCACATCGTAAGGAACGAATGCAGGTCATTTGAGTTATCTTTCAGATATAGCTGTACAGCATCCAAGAAGGCGTAATGATATGCTTCCTGGCCGGAAAGCCTGTCCAGATGCAGTTTTCTGTACAGTTCCTCAACCAGTTCATACAGTGGCATCTGTCTGAGTCTGTTACGTTCCTCCCTCAGGAACGGCGGAATCATTTCCAAAGCATTGGAGCGCATTATCCTATCGGCAGAAACATCCATGTTCTTTATCTCACGCAGATAGTGCATCAGTAACCGGTAGTAGGCGAGAGGTTGGGTCTCATAATCATCCAGCAATGTATGCATGGCGGAAATGATAATGATGACAATGGAACTGTTGCCAAGAAGAAATGCTTCGTCGCTGGCGATGCGTATCTCTGCAGGAGCATGGCGCTGGAAATAGTCCAGTATGACGGATGCACTTCTGTTATAACGGAGCAATATCGCCATTTTGTCCAAAGGCAGACCAGCATCGTGCAGGGCGCATACTCTTCTCAGCATATCTTCCAGTACCAGTTCCTGCTCTTCTTCGGACGTATGTTGGGGATAGCCGTTACTTTTTGTGCCATGAATATGCAGTGTCACGCTGCAAAATCCCTTGGTGGCGTCAGTCTTGGATGCGGGTATCTTCTGAACGACATCGCCGTAAATGCCATCTGAGCCGCCTATGGCAAATCTCGGCTCGCCGGTAATGGTGTCCAGCAATGCGGCTGCTTCAGGGAAAAATCGGTTGTTAAAGTCTATGATACGGTGTTCGCTCCGGTAATTTGTGTCCAGTGTCTCTGTTCGCGGACACCACTTTACCATGTTGTCGGCAAGATTGCTAAGCAGACTCCATTCGCCGCCCCTCCACCGATAAATACTTTGTTTGATATCTCCAACAATCAGATCCGTGCCGCCGACAGCCTGATTCTCAAAAAGCAGGACGCGAAAATTGTTCCATTGCAAACGGCTCGTGTCCTGGAACTCGTCTATCATCACGTTTTTCAGTACAGTGCCTATTTTCTCGAAAACAAACGGACTGTCCTGGCCGTCAATCAGAGAGGATAGTAGAGTAGGGGTGCGGGAAAGCGGGAATGTTTCGCGCTCCTCGTAGATGTCGCGTACGATTTCGTCTATGCGTGCCAGCAGTTGCAGCTGGTTGGTGAAGTGGCGTGCCAGTTTTGCTGTATTGTATTGGCGGCGTATGCTTGTCTCCTCATCGAGGAATGCTTCAAATTTGTCGGATAGTGCCTGAAACATGGCGCACGCGGAAACATCTTTTCTGTTCTTGGACAGAAGCAGTGTCGTCCCGTCGGACAGGAATTTGTTGAATGTAGTTCCCTTGGCGACGTTCCTGTTAGCGGAATCCTTGCCATCAAGAATGTTCTGCAAATAAGTCAGCGGTGGTATTGACTTGCTGCCGACCATGTCAGGGGTACATACGTTTTTGGCGTATTCAAACATTGTCGTTGTCCGTTCACTGATGGTTTCTGCAGCCTTGTCCATCAGTTCTTTCATGCGGTTGCGGAAATCGCGGACCTTCTTATAGTCAGACGTGGCAAGCCGTTCTGCCGTAGTGCGCTGCATGAAATCTTCCTGAAAGATGCAGCGTGCAAAGTCCTTTATGCCGGATTGTATGTTCCACTTGCCATTCTCATCCAGTTCGTCGGTAACATACTGTACTACGATTTTCCTCAGGGCATCGTCCAGATCCAGGCTGTCTATCATGCGATCCACAGCCAGTTCCAGCACATCCTTGTCGTCGAGGTCTACCTGCAGACCTGAACTTTGCCCCAATTCACGTGCCAGAGTCCGGAGTACATTCTGAAAGAAACTGTCTATTGTCTCTACACGAAAACGGCTGTAGTCGTGGAGAATCATGGTCAATGCGTTGCCGCATCGTTGCCGCATCTGCTCTATGGTCATGCCACAACCGTCGCGGCGCAATTTCTCCATTATCCTTCCGGCATATCCTTCGCTGCTTGGAAGAGCATGCCATATACCATAAAGATGTTGCAGTATGCGGTCTTTCATCTCCGCCGTAGCTTTATTGGTAAAGGTTACGGCCAAAGTATACTTATACTCCTCTTCAGCCTGTGGTCTAACCATCAGGTAGATATATTCTACTGTCAGTGTGAATGTCTTTCCGCTTCCGGCTGATGCCTTGTATATGGTTAGGGTGGAGTTCATGGGACACGTGATTTTAACTGACCGACTAATATGTGCAAATATACGAAAAAAATTGCAGATATCCTTGTCCATGCGTCCATTTGTCCCATTTTCCAAGGTTTATCTTTGATGAAATGTCAAATTGTTATAACTTTGCATCGGCTTAAAGTAACCCAAATAAAAATATATCTAAATCATGTCCGGATATTTAATTGAAGATACACG
The DNA here is from genome assembly GCA_947176655.1 of uncultured Prevotellaceae bacterium. Classification (GTDB taxonomy): domain Bacteria; phylum Bacteroidota; class Bacteroidia; order Bacteroidales; family Bacteroidaceae; genus Physcousia. The sequence goes on from CAMWRK010000105.1 coordinate 5,910, forward strand.
CAAAGTCACGACCCACAGACTTGTGGAAATGAAGCGGCAGGGCAAAAAGATTGCCATGCTCACTGCATATGACTATACGATGGCCCAGATTGTGGATCAGGCAGGAATGGATGTCATTCTGGTTGGCGACAGTGCCTCCAATGTCATGGCTGGCAACTTTACGACCCTGCCAATTAGTGTGGATCAGATGATATACCATGCCAAGAGCGTTGTACGTGGCACCAAGCGTTCGCTGGTAGTCTGCGACATGCCGTTCGGTTCCTATCAGGTAGGCCGTGCCGAGGGTGTGGCCAATGCCATACGCATCATGAAGGAAAGCCATGCCGATGCATTGAAACTGGAAGGTGGCGTGGAGTTTATAGACACCATACGTGCCATCCTGGATGCCGGAATACCGGTAATGGGACATTTAGGTCTGATGCCTCAGAGCATAAACAAGTTCGGCACCTATGCTGTGCGTGCCAAGGAGGAGGCTGAAGCAGAGAAACTCCTTTCCGATGCCCACGCTTTGGAAGATGCCGGATGTTTTGCCTTGGTACTTGAAAAGATTCCGGCGGACTTGTGCCAACGCGTATGCAAGGAACTCACCATTCCTGTTATCGGCATAGGAGCCGGTCCTGCTGACGGGCAGGTTCTGGTAATACACGACATGCTGGGTATGAACAAGGAGTTCTCACCAAAGTTCCTTCGTCGCTATGCAGATCTTTTCTCTGTTATGACAACCGCTATCGGGCAATATATATGCGATGTGAAGAGCATGGATTTCCCCGGTGAAAACGAATGCTATTGAATAGTTTGTTTGTCCGGTGCGGCAATTGAAGGATTGTTTGTACTAATGTCAATGACCTGGATGCCATAATGACGGCGGGATGTCGTTGTGTCAGTAGATTTTACTCATCCATATAAAGCTCCAGTCTTCCGATCGGGTGGACTGGAGCTTTTCTGTTAAAAAGGACAGTAGCAAAATAGTGGGAATTGCATTCGTGTTCTGTTGAAAAAATATTACACGTTTGCATTGTGACTGACGGTATTTGTCCGATGCCGTCAGTACAAAGGTCTGGGGGCTGCGTAGAACAAGAAGAGTGGTGACAGACTACGTAGAAATTCAATGCTCAAAGTGTTTTCCGTTTCTTGCGTCGTTAGTATGCATCTTATTGTATTACAAACTATTGTGTGACATGTAAACAACAAACAAATGCGCGTCATACCATCCTGTGACAGGCATCTCGCATCCCCCCAAAAAAGACATCGCGGTCTTCGGGTCGAAAGACCGTGGTCTTAAGCGCGAAGACCGACGGTCTTAACGCTTAAGACCACGATGTCTAAACCTCGACATCACGAGGACGCATTTGGGAGA